>CAYPUT010000069.1:0-14565 GCA_964413945.1 uncultured Spirochaetaceae bacterium | reverse complement strand
GCGTGAACTACTCCCCACGGATTCCTTCAGCCCAGAGCACCAAGGTTCGGACCAGCAGATATCGGTTGGACGTGTAATGTACTCTCGCTATGATACCACAATGAACGCTGAAAACAACTTTTTTTAACTTTTTTGATATTTATTTTCTTTAGGGCGATGCAAGAGGGAGAGGCGGCAACCCGACCGTGGAGCCATGGTGCACAAACCAGTTGCGCAGGTCGTAGTTGACCAGGAGATCGGGCTCTATCCAGGTATGGTTGATAGTCTCGCCGATGTCGTATTCGAGGTAGCCGGCGCGTCGGATACCGTCGAAGACGTCCTTCCCTTCCCAACCGACCACAAAGCTCGTAGCGGGACACCAGACAAAGTCGATCCCCCGGGCCCTGACATGCTTGTAGACGTGGACGTGGGCGCTCGCGACGGTAGGCACCTCCGCGGGCTTCAGAAGACTCCAGAGCCGAGTGCGGCTAGGCGGATCGACGCAGCTCTTGTTGAACCCGGATTCGTCGGGCCGTCGGGCGAAAAGCGGTTTGTGCATAAAAAGAAGGGCCGGCCGGCTGCCCGAAGGTCCCCTGGGCGCCAGCTCCGCTGCCACCCATTCCCATTGGTCCCGCTCTTGGGGAAGCCCGCTCCCAAGAAGCTCCGTGTTCATTCCCACTATTCGCAAACCGCCCTGCTCAACGCAGAACCGGTCCGTCTCGAAGACATCCAACCAGCGAGCCATGCGCCGAGCGTTGACGGGCTGATCGAGTTTTCTTGACTGGGGATGATCCCCAATATCGTGGTTACCCGGAATCACTACCGTCGGTGCCTCGATCCTGTCGATCTCCGACCGGGCAAACTCCAGGTCCCGGAGGCTGTCGGCGCCGTTGAAGGAGACATCTCCGCCAATGACTACCAGGTCCGGTTTGGTGTCGTTGATCCGATCCAGAACTACCCGCCAGTTTCGATAGAAGTAGGCATGGTCTTTACTCAGGTGAAGATCGCTGATCTGGGCTACTCTCATTTAGTGGCGGGTTCCCGGAACCACCGCAGCGTGCTCCACGCGGAAATAGAGACTCTCGTCCCGTTGGGGCGTCACCTCGTGTCGGAGCTTCACGGTCAATCGCCGCTCTCCCCTCTTGAGGAAGCACACCACCTCATCGCCCAGATAGAGCGAGGTCTGCACCTGGGCCTCTATGTAGCCGTCCTTTGGCGCCGTAGCAATCGAGACATCCTCAGGGCGCACGACCGCGGTGGCTCCGGAGCCGGGGCCTCCACCCCGGAAACCGCTCACGGGAAGGAGAAATGCCGGGTCTTCGTTCACGTGACGCCCGGTGGGATCCAACGGTAAGAGATTCGCCGCGCCGATGAATCGCGCCACGAATTCGTCCGCCGGATGCTCGTAGATCTCCCGGGGCGAGCCGGCTTGCAAGAGGCGGCCTTCGTCGATCACGGCAATGCTGTCCGAAAGCGACATCGCCTCCTCCTGGTCGTGGGTCACAAAGACGATCGTGACGCCGATTCGTCTCTGGAGCTCCTTGATCTCCAGGCGCATCTGTTCCCGGAGCTTGGCATCGAGATTCGAAAGGGGCTCGTCGAGAAGTAGGACCCGTGGCTCCGCCACCAGGGCTCGGGCCAGGGCAACTCGTTGCTGCTGACCGCCGGAAAGCTGACTCGGGAAGCGCAACAACAGGTCGGGCATCTTTACCTGCTCGGCAACTTGCCTAACACGGCGCCTAATTTCTGAGGGCGTAGTCTTTCGCACCTTGAGAGGATAGGCGATGTTGTCAAAGACGTTCATGTGAGGCCATACCGCGTAGGACTGAAACACCATACCCAGCTCTCGCTCCTGGGGCGCAAGAAAAATGCCTCTCCCGGGATCAGATACCACACTGTCTCCAATAGAAACGGTCCCGGAATCGGGCTCAATAAAGCCGGCGATCATCCGCAAGGTGGTCGTCTTGCCGCATCCCGAGGGGCCCAAAAGGGTTACCAACTCTCCGTCGGCGATCTCCAGAGAGAGATTTGACACCGCCGTCGTTGGGCCAAAGGACTTGGTTAGCGATTTAAGGGCTACACCTGCCACATCATACTCCCAATCGCCCGCCGGAAACCCGGCGAGTGACAAAGTTTGCGAGGACCAGAAATCCCATCATGACGGTCGCGAGCGCCGCGGCACCGACTATGTCGCCGGACTCCTGAAGATTGAATACCATCACCCCGATGGTTTCGTTTCGGGAGGACCACAATAGCGCCGAAATCGTGAGCTCCCGCAAGGTCGGCATGAAGACCAAGAACCAGCCGTTGACCAGTCCGGGACGGATGAGCGGCACGACGACGTCACGGAACGTCCGGAGCCACCCGGCGCCGGACACGTGCGCAACCTCCTCGAGGCTTTCGTGCACCTGCGCCAGTGCGGCCGTCGTAGAGCGGACACCGAAGGCAAGATAGCGAGCCACGTAGGCGATCAGCAGAATCCAGATAGTATTGTACAGGCGAAAGCCGAATATCGGTCGGAGCCAGGCCAGTATCATTGCCACGGCCACCACGGTTCCGGGCAGCGCGTACGGCATGTTCGATATCACATCGATAGCACCACGGCCCCTTATGCGCGTACGCACGATCAGGTAGGCCAAGAGGGCGCCCAGCACCGAGACAATCGAGGCGGAGCTTACCGCCAGAAGGAAGCTGTTCCGAATTGCGCGCTTGGTGATGCGATTCACAAAGAGAACGTGATGGAAGTTATTCAGGGTCCAGTTGGAAGGCAGCGGCGCCACTCCGTAGGCCCGCGTGAGCGCCGTAAGGGCGATTGCGACCAGCGGTGCGATCACCGTTACGGCGATAAAGAGCACAATTGCCGTTGTTACCGGACCCCGGGCGGCTCCCAAACGCACCTCGTTTGGTTGCATGCTCTTTCCGGAGATGACGGTGTAGTCCCGATTTCGCAGGATGAATCGCTGAACCAGAAGACCGCCGCCGGCGATCGAGCCGAGAATGACCGAGAGAGCGGCGGCCAGAGAGAGGCTATTCGGAGCGGCGCTTCGAGTAACTGCGGCAAACACCTGAGTAGTCAACACGTAGTAGTTCTCGGGAAAGCCGAGGACCGCAGGAATGCCGAAGTTCGCCGCCGAGGCGATGAACACGAGGGACGCTCCGGAGACAACCGCCGGCATCATGAGGGGCAGGGTGATCCTTCGCATCACCGAGAAGTTCGCCGAGCCGGAGATCTGCGCTGCCTCCTCCAGCTCGGGATTCATGCGGTCCAGAGCTCGGACCACGCTTAAGTAGACGAAGGGATAGAGATGGACCGTCATCACCAGAATAATCCCGTCGGGACCGTACATGTTCCAGAGCACCCCGCCGGTAGCGCCCTTCCAAAGCTGATTCACAAAACCCACGGGACCCAAGAGCTGCTGCCACGCCACGGCACCGATGAAAGGTGGTATTACGAATGGAAAGAGCAGCGCGTTGCGAAGAAACCGCCTTGCCGGGATGTCGGTCCGGGCTGCGGCCCAGCCGAAGAGTGATCCGATCATCGTGGAAAGCCCGGTTACCCATAGGGAGACCACGAGAGTGTTCCGCATCGCTCGGAAGAAGCCGGGTCGCGTGACGGCCTCGACGTAGTTGCGCACACTGAGCGCGTCGTCGTACTCGAAGCTCTCGGCAACAATGCGAAACAGCGGATAGACTACAATCACTGCGAGTAGCAGAACCGCTAAGGAGAGAATCAGTAAGCGAGAGTCTAGGCGCCGGTGTTGCATGATAGTGCGGGCGGGCGAGGGCCCGCGCCGCTTCTCAATCTAAAGACTACTCGGCGAAGAGAGCCGTCCAGGCGTCTAAGACCGCCTGGGACTGATCGCTCAGCTCGGCCCAGTCAATCGGAATAGCATTGATCTCGCCAAGTCGCGGGGCGCCCTCCGGGGGATCGACATCGTCGCGAATGGGAATGAAGTTACCCAGCTCGACGAGAGTTCGCTGCCCCACGGCGGAAAGGGTGTAGTCCACGAACACCTTTGCCGTCTCGATGTTGCTGCTGGTGTTGAAGATGGCGATGGGGCTTGGAATGAAGACGGTCCCGTCCTTCGGCCAGACATAGTCCACCGGAGCGCCCTCCGCCTTTCGACCGCGCACCATGTAGTCCAATACGATGCCGGTTTCGTACTCTCCGGTGGACAGGGAGTCGCGCACGGCCCCGTTGCTCCGCGCCTGGACGCCGTCGTTTGCCTGAAAGCGCCGAAAGTAATTGCTTCCGTGCTCCTGGGCGATGGCGTAGGCAGTCGCCAGAGCCGCCCCGGAGGTTACCGGGGAAGCCATGCCCTTTGGTCCGGCATACCGGGCGCTCAAGAGATCAGACCAGGTTTCCGGCGGGTCGTCCACCAACTCCGTGTTGTAGCCGATGATCATGTTGATCAGGCGGCCGGCGTAGTAGTAGCCCTCGGGGTCCGCCATCCCTTCTGCAAGGGCATCCGCTTCGGCGGGAGTGAACTGGAGCAGGATTCCCTGGTCCTTAAACGTCTCGTATGTCGAGGGCTCCGCCACCCACACCAGGTCGGCAAGAAGCTCTCCGGCCTCCAACTCCGTGGCAACTTTGGCGATGACCGCCCCGGTTCCCGCCCGGAAGACCTCCAGCTCGATATCCGGGTATGTCGCCATGAAGTCCGCCTGGATCTTGTCGATAATTCCTTGAGGAACCGACGTGTAAATGGTAATGATGCCCCCAACTTCGCCTTCCGACTCCGGTTGTCCCGTGGCGAACAACAGAGTCGCGCAGGCTACGAGTAGCATCGTTCCGGCAATCAGTCTCCTGAATGAGCTTTTCATCATTCCTCCTCCGGCCCGGCAGGGGCCTAACTCATCTGATGACTTTATGAGTCAAACCTGTTAGTGGTTGGTGAGGTCTCCATGAGAATTCGACTAACGCCCAAAGAATTGCCTTCGTCTCGCCAAGAGCCTGCTCGGCCAGTCGGATCCGATGACATCCACGCCCAGGCGAAAGAGGCGATCGAAGTCTCTGTCCTCCTTTATCACACCCCAGGCGACCAATATCATCCCGGCTGTATGCACTTCCTCGACGATAGCGGATGTGATGCGCCGGTGATCTAAGTGGATGTTGTCAGCCTGCGCATCCCGAGCCACGTCCAAGAGTCGAATGGGCACCGAAGAGAGCAATACACCGGTGCGAACTTCCGGCAGAAGCACTCTTGCCGCCAGAACTCGCCGGTGGACGAAGGAGGTCAGGACGACTCTGCGCTCGAGTCCATACCGTCGGATAAGCCGGACCGCCGCAGCCTCTACGCCGTCACCCTTAAGCTCTATCTGCACGTACAGCTCTGTCGTAACCAATATCTCGAGCACCGCTTCGAGCGACGGAACGGCGCGTCCGGATTCGGATATCTCGGCGACACTGAGGGACCCGATTCCCACCGTCGAACCGCCCGGCCGCGTCAAGAACGGGTCGTGAATCACCATGGGCGTGCCGTCGCGGCAGAGGTGTACGTCGAGCTCTACACCGTCGCATCCAATCTGTGCCGCGTAGCTAAAGCCTTCGAGGCTGTTTTCCGGTCGCTCGCCCCCGGCACCTCGATGACCCGTCACCAGGGGGTAGGACAGCGTACCTATTCGGTCAAGCATCCGCAGCCCCGGGGTGAATCGGCGGCTCGCCGGCCTCCGGAAACCGCGGCTCCAGGATGGCGCTTGTCTTAGCGGCAAGGCGCACCGCCCTGAGAATGCCGGCAACCCGCTCCGGGGGAAGAGACTTTTTGCAGACAAGTAGAGTATCGACGAGAAGAGTCGACACTGTCTTGGCGCCCTCGTGGATGGATACCGAAGATGCACGTCGGCCGGGATCTCCTGCGCACAGCCCCTCGAGCACGGCATCGTCGATACCCAGAAGCTGCAGGGAGTGAGACTCCGCAAGGCGCGCCAGAGCGGTACCCATCCCTCCGGTCAGATAGAAGAGCACATCGATTTGACCCGTACTGAGGGCGTCTGCCGCCTGGGAAACGGAGAGGAAGCGCCGCTCTACCGCGGCTCCCTGCATCCCGTAGGCGTCCAAGACCGCAGAGGCCATCCGAGAGGTCTCTCCTCCTCTCGTACCCAGAGAAACGCGCTTGCCCCGGAGCTGCCGCAGATCCTGTATGCCACTCGCAGCCGAGGTGACGATCCACAGGTCCAAGCTGTGGGTGCAACAGACAACCCGGAGGTTCGGCATGGGCCGATCAAAGGGAACCTGCCCCCCGTATGCGGCCCGAGCAACGTGGGCCTGGGTAAAGGCGATGTCGACGCCGCCGCTCGCAAGGCGCCTAAGGTTGTCAATTCCCCCGGCAGTCGGCTCCGGATAGAGCTGATCGCCCCCTAAATCGCGGAGCGCCGTAGCGAGCTCCAGGCCCGCCGAATAGAAGGTGCCCCCGATGGAACCGGTGCCGCAGGCAAGGCGCTGCTCCTTGGGCACCAGGCTCCGGTAGAAATCTGCCTGCTTCTCCACGGCGAGTCGAGCTTCTTCCGACTTGCCCCCTTCAAGGGCCGCGGCCAGCCGACCGAAGAGACTTGCAAGCGTCTCCGCCCGATTCCGCAGCGACTCCAAGACACTCGGCGTTGCCAGGACGAGTCGAATAGCAAGCTCCACGATGTCCTTCGTGAGGGCTCGCCCAAGGGGAGCGACAAGGTCCGTGTAGAAGCCTGTGACGGCGGCTCCTGCTGCCGAGGGAGACCCCGCGGTCCGTAGCGCTTCGATCGATGGCTCCAGGGGGAGGTTTCGACGTTGGGATTCTCCGAGCTCGTCGACGAGTGAGCCGATAGTAACGGTCAGAACCCCTATTCCCTCGTCGACCGAGTAGCTTCGGGAGAGCAGGTTCGGATCCAAGCTCCGAGCATACTCGGAAATCGACGGGCGACCGACAATGGTTCCTCGACCGTGTTCCAATCGCAAGATTCCGAGGGCGCCAAGCACCTGGAGGCCCTCCCGAAGCGACGGAACCGAAATCGAAAGATCCTCGGCAAGTGCCGCGTGAGAGGGCATCTTGTCGCCCTCCTGCAGCCCGAGATCGATAATGCGCTGCTGTAGCGCCAGGGCAACTTCGTCGATGAGCTTCCGGCGTTCGATCCTCATTCATGTCCTCTAGAGACCAGATGACTTATCGCACCGTAGTCGGAGAATGTTAGAGAAACGTGAGGGAAGGGAGAGTCGGCCGCACCGAAGAGTCGTCTGCTGTGCATACTCTCCGGCCGTCTTCGTTGTTGCTCCATTGACGAAGGGTAGTTGCCAATGGCAACCAGTGTCTCAACTGTCCCAGGGAAACTTCGGGTTACAACGAACACCCCTATTTGGTTGTGGCGCGACTGCATACGATCGGCATCGATGTGGCGATCGCCGGATCCCGGAGTTTCGTCAGTGATCAAAAGTCACTTTAACCAAACTCAGAGTAAATAATACTTTACATTAAGCTTCTCTCACCTTATTATGTGTCTACTATGGCATACCCAATGTGCAACAAACCATACTCCATCCGCTCGAAAGGAGAACAAACCATGTCGTTTCAGGAAAAACGCAGCCTCGCGACTTTGGTCGCGGGCATTGCCGTCTTTGCGATCTACTTCGCCATCGTGCTCTCGCGCTACCAGGCGCTGCCGCCGGAGGTGGTCGCCGACGCAGGCCGGCTGCTTCGCTTCTGGGCCGCGGCTATGCTCATTCTGATTCCCGTGTCCGTCGTCGCCCACATCATCATCCTGATCCTCTTTATGATCGTCTACCACGCGACCGCACCGGAAGACGCTCCGGAGTTCGAGGACGAGCGGGACAAGCTGATCGAGCTCAAGGCCGACCGCATCGGCCACGTTGTCTTTATGATCGGCTTTGTCGTCGCCATGGCGGCGGTCGTCTTGAACAGGTCGGTAACCGCGATGTTTCTCGCCTTCGCGGTTTCGGGGTTGATCTCCGAGATAGTCAGCGAAGCGGCAAAGATCCTGTACTACCGCCGAGGCGTGTGAGATGGCCGGGAGCCCGATCACCAACACCATCCGCGCCCTGCGGTTCCACAACGACGAAATGACCCAGCAGGAGCTCGCGGAGAAGGTTGGCGTAACGCGCCAAACCATCGTCGCCATCGAGAAGCAGAGCTACTCCCCCTCCCTGGAGCTGGCCTTCAAGTTAGCCCGGGCCTTCGAAAAGCGGGTAGAGGAAGTATTTTTCTATCAAGGAGATACCGAATGAGAGCGATGACCATACCGCGGTACGGCCCCCCCGAGGTCCTGAAGCTGCAAGAGGTCGAGAAGCCCTCCCCTGGGCCCCGGGAAGTGCTGATAAAGGTGATAGCCGCCTCGGTGAACGCCGGGGACTGGCATATCGTCCGGGGCAAGCCGAAGATAGTCCGGCCGGCGTTGGGCCTCGGCAAGCCGAAGTTCGCCGCCGCCGGCATGGACTTGGCCGGGGTCGTGGAGGCCTTAGGCGCGGACGCCGAGATCAAGGTCGGCGACGAGGTGATCGCCGATGTCACCAGCGGCCGCTCCGGCGCCTTTGTGGAGTACGCCGTGGTGTCGGCCAAAGACGTGGGGCCGAAGCCTGCCTCCATGAGCTTCGAGGAAGCGGCTACCCTCCCCGTCGCGGGGGTGACGGCGCTCCAGGGCCTCCGGGATCACGGGAGGCTCCGGGCGGGGCAGAAGGTGCTTATCACAGGCGCCTCCGGAGGCGTCGGGGTGTTTGCGGTGCAAATCGCCAAGGCCCTCGGCGCCCACGTTACCGGCCTTTGCAGCGGTGCCAAGATGGAGATGGTACGTTCCCTCGGCGCGGATGCCGTTGTGGACTATAAGAGCCAAGACGTCACCAAGAACGGCGAGACCTACGACGTTATCTTAGACGCCGGCGCCTTCCGCTCCATCTTCGACTACACCGACTCGCTCTCGCCCGCCGGGCGCCACGTGATGGTCGGCGGCTCGACCAAGGCGATGTTCCAGTCGTTGCTCTTGGGCGGCCTGCGCTCCAAGAAGGGCGGCAAGCAGTTTGTCTCCTTTATATGCAAGCCGAATCGGGAGGACCTGGCCTACCTCACGAAGCTTGTAGACGCCGGCAAGCTTAAGACGGTAATCGGCGCGCGCTTTCCTCTAGAGGAGGCGGCTAAGGCCATTCGCGCCGTGGAGGATGGAGTCTACGCCGGGAAAGTGGTGGTCCGGGTATCCGGCGCCGGGACGTAGAGCGCTACGAAGAAAAGAGCAGAATTAGCGGTCGCCGGATGGGGCCCGCGGAATACGCACCCTCACCACAGCGCCTCCCATGTTCCATCGCTCGACGGTTGCGCTTATCTGAAGGCTGAGCGTCTCCACGAGGGTCATCCCGAGGGATTTACGGATCTCTACCGGGAAGCCGGAGCCGGAGTCGCGGACCTCCAAATGATAACAGTCCGCGTCCTTGGTAAAGGAGACGTGAATGGTGCCGGTCCGGCCCTTCGGATACGCGTGCTGAACGGCGTTGGTCACGAGCTCGTTGACGATAAGGCCGCAGGGTATCGCCCGATCGATCTCCAGAAACACGTCGTCGCACTCGAGATGGATTTCGATGCCGTCGTTTCCGATGGCGTTGCGAAGGTGTCCGACCAGATCTCCCAGGTAGCGGCCAAACGGAATCAGCGACATATTGTCGGTTTGGTAGAGTTGGTCGTGGACGAGGGCCATCGAGATTACCCGATCGCGGCTCCGATCAAGCAGCGAGGCATCCTCGGGGTTTTGGACGCCGTCGGATTGTAAACTGAGGAGGCTGGCAACGACCTGGAGGTTGTTCTTGACCCGGTGGTGTATCTCCTTTATCAGAACCGTTTTCTCCTCTAGGTTCCCCCGGAGCGCGTTTTGCTGCTCATCGATCCGTTCGACGAAGGCGTTGAAGTGCTCGACCAGGGAAGCGATCTCCCGCGGTGTGTGTTTGCCCAGCGCCTTCGGGGAAAGCGCTTGGCCCACCTCGGCGGATCGTGCCAGCCGGACGATCGGCCTCGACAGGCTTTCGGCCATGCTGCGACCCCGGTAGAGCAGGAAGGAGATCAGGGCCGCCAAAAAGAGGACTATGCCGGTCGCCAAGAGAAAGAAGGGTCGTCGTAGGGAATCTAAGTATACCGTTGTAGCGATTGCCCAGTCGAAATCGGGGAAATAGCGGTGCAACATGAGCTTCGGGCGCCGCCGCTCGCCGGGTCGACCGCCCCAGGTGTAACGCAGGCGGCCTTCCGGGCGGCCAAAGAGCGCCTCCATGATTTGGTGTGCCTCCTCCTCCGGGAAGAAATCGGTAATCTTCCGCCCGGGGTAGTCGGGATGAGATATGAATACCCCTTCGCGATCGACGACCACGGAGTAGGATTCCACATCGAAGGAATACGCGGCTATCGTGTTCGCGAGGCGTTGCGGATCGATGAGCTCAACGAACTCCCGGCGGTACGACGAGGCCGAGACTATCCACCCGTAGGGCTTGTACTCCTGCATATAGAGCGCTTTGGGGAGAGGCCGCAGTTCGAAGCTGTTCTGCCAAGTGTACTCGAGATATCCGTTCCTCTGTTCGAGCTGCGTTCTAACCGGTTCGACCTCGGGGATAATGCGCCCTTGGGTTTCGGGATCCGGATGAATAACCACCCGTCCTGCGGTATCGATTACGTAGATGTAGCCCGTCTCGGCGACGTTCACCGTCAGAAGGTGTTCCGCGATTATCGCGGTCTTCTCCCAGATCTTCTCTCCGAGAGCCTCCTGCGGCCAAAGCTGTTCCAGCGCTTCGATGGTAGAGACGGCGCTTTGCACCTTGGCACTGAGATAGGAAATGATCGATTCGCGAATCGCGGCATCGACCATTCGATGTTGGAGGTCCGTCATCGTCTCTAGATGCGAGGTGGTTTGCCGCCAAGAATGAATCCCGAAGCCTGCTACGGCGACCACGATGACGCAGACCAGCGGCACGGTGGAAACAACGACAAGGTTCAAGAGTTTCCGCCGGACCGACCGGTCCTGCCCCTCAGAGCCGTAGTCTAGATCGGCCATGCCGGCATTGTATCAGAAACCGCAGTCCCGTTCAGACGGGCACGTCCTACCCCGGGCACCCTTCGATAATTCATATTGATCTCCGGAGGCAACTCGATATACTTTTATATCGAGTTGCATACACAATATTCATCCGAGGAGGTGGACGATTCTGATCGTCCTCCGCCTCACCCCGGGGTAACCCTGACGCACACAGAGGCAGGGTTTCCCGTTGGTCCGGAGACGGAGGCGTTTTACCGACGCTTCTATCCCGAGACCACGAAACGAGAGTGGTGTGATTGGCGTTGGCAGTTGCGGCACCGAATCACCACGGTGGCCGACCTCGAGCGGGTCTTCGTCTTGAGCGAAGACGAGCGAGAGGCGGTCGCCCACCGGAATGGCTCGCTTCCGGTGGGCATTACCCCCTACTACGCGAGCCTGATGAGCCAGACAGATTCGAAGGATGCTCTCCGTCGTACCCACGTCCCGACGGTGGAGGAATTCGTCACCTCTCCGGGGGATGCCGCGGACCCCTTAGGGGAAGACCATCACGAGGCCGCCCCGGGCCTGGTGCACCGGTACCCCGACCGCGTCCTTTTTCTGGCAACCGGATACTGCTCCACCTACTGCCGCTACTGCACGCGCTCCCGGATGGTGGGCGATTCCGGAAGCATGCCCTCGAGTCGGAGTCGCTGGGACGCCGCCCTCGACTACATTCGTAACCACTCGGAAGTACGGGACGTTCTCATCTCCGGAGGAGACCCCCTGACCATGGGGGAATCGCAGCTGGAGTACCTTCTCTCGAGACTCCGAGACATTCCCCACGTGGAGCTCATTCGGATCGGCAGCAAGGTCCCTCTGGTGCTCCCGATGCGCGTCACACCCGAGCTGGTTCGGATGCTCCGGCGCTACCATCCCCTCTGGATGAGCCTCCACGTAACGCACCCCCGGGAGCTTACGCCGGAGGTAGCGGAGTCGACGGCTCGCTTAGCGGACGCCGGCATTCCCTTAGGGAGCCAAACCGTCTTGCTGAAGGGCATAAACGACGACGTAGAGACGATGAGGCGGCTAATGCACGGCCTCCTGAAGCTCCGGGTCCGGCCGTACTATCTCTTCCAGTGCGATCCGGTCGAGGGGACGGGCCACTTCCGGACCCCGATCGCGAAAGGAATAGAGATTATCGAGGGCTTGCGGGGACACACCTCGGGGTACGCGGTGCCCTCCTACGTTATCGACGCCCCCGGCGGGGGAGGCAAGATTCCCCTCCTCCCGGAGTACGTCGTCGGGCGTAACGGCGACTCGATTACCTTGAGGAACTACGAAGGCAAGACCTTTACCTACGTGGACCCGGTCTAGGAACCCGAGGAGATACCGATGCGAATTGCCCTTCTCGCAAACCTAAAGGAGAACGCCCCGGCGACGGAAGCTGCCGGGGCGGACCTCTGGGACGAGCTGGACTCGCCGGAGACGATCGACTCGATTCTGAAGGCCCTAAAGTCCGCCGGACACCGGTCTGAGTTCCTCGAGGCGTCGATCCTGCCGCCCCACAACCTCCTTGGGCGCCTCGAGTCCTACAAACCCGACCTCTGCTTCAACATCGCCGAGAGCCACTTCGGCGAGGGACGGGAGGCGCAGGTCCCGGCCCTCCTCGAGGCGCTCAGGCTCCCGTACACCGGGAGCGGCGTCTTGACCCTGGCCCTTGCCCTCGACAAGCCGATGACGAAGCGGGTTCTCCACTACCACGAGCTCCCGACGCCGGAGTTCCAAGTCTTCGGCAGTTCGGACGAAGAGATCAACGACGACCTCCTTTCCGGGGATACCCTTAAGTTTCCCCTCTTCGTAAAGCCAAGCCGCGAGGGAACCGGCATGGGGGTCTCGGGGCGGAGCATCGTCTCTAGCGTTTCCGAGCTCCGGGAGCGGGTAGCAGAAATGCTCAAAACCTACCGTCAACCGATTCTCTGCGAACGCTTTATCCGGGGCCGGGAGATTACCGTCGGCCTGGTGGGAAACTTAGGGCCCACCGCGGCGCGGCGTCTGAACGACCGAACTGCGCCGGCGGTTCTGCCGCCCGGGCTCGCGCTTCTCCCGCCGATGGAAATCGAGATGGAAAAGTACGACGAAACCGAGAGAGGGGTCTACACGAACCGCATCAAGGTCGAGCTGGTCCACGACTTCCACTACCGGTGCCCCGCCGAGATCGACGACGAATTGCGGGCGCGTCTCTTCGGCTTGAGCGTCGCGGTCTTTCGGGTAACCGGAGGCCGGGATGTCTCTCGGGTCGATTTTCGCATCGACGAGTCCGACGGGACCCCGTACATCCTGGAGACCAACCCGCTACCGGGCCTGAATCCCGAATACGGCGACCTCTGCATCGAGGCCTACGCGGCGGGGTGGAGCTTTGAGGAGCTGATCAACAGAATCGTAGACCTGGCGGCCCAACGCTACGGAATCGGTGGGCCGACGGTATAGCCGTCGGGTTGCCCCGGAGGGGTTCTCTCACTATCATCGGAAAGACGGTGCAATAGTAGACCCAAGGGGGGAGCCCACATGAATAGAAGGAGATCACTCGCCGTTCTTGCGATAACCGTCGTGCTCCTGACCGCTCCGGCGGCACTCTTTGCTTTCGAGAGCTTCGATTCCTATCCCGGGTTTTCCTACGACATCGGGGCGGGCTCCGGCTATTCGAGCGACGGCGGGTTCTACGAGATCAACGCCGCCCTGAACACCCATCTCCTGTCGTGGTTGGTGTGGCGGAACTCCGCTTTTTTCCGAGGACAAACCGACGCCGACAACTTTTTCGGTCTCGATACCTCGATGCAAGCCGGAAGCCGCTTCGAGCTGGGCCCCCAGGCCATTCTGGACTACCACGGTGGCGCCGGCTACCGCTTTACGAGCATCGGAGACCACGCCCCCTTCGCCGAAGCGGGAGCGGGCTACCGGGTCGGTGGTTTGCAGATAGGTGCCAACGCCAAATACATTCTCTACGACGTTGTCGGAGAGGATCGGGAAAACGAGTTTGTCTTTAGCGTGTCGGTCTCCGGATCGACGTCGGGAACCTTCTAATAAGGCGGTTCGAGACCACGTTTACCCTTCGAATCTCCGCGATGGACCGTCGCGTGCGACTAGGCATCATCCTGCTAAGCGCGATTTCCGTTCTCGTCGCAACCCTGGTTCTTTCTTCCCTCTGGTACGTCAATAACCGACTCCTGCCGAGGGCGATCCCGCGGATCGAAGCGGCGGCGGAAAGCCGGTATCCCGTCGCCCTCGCGATCGATGCTGCCTCGCTGCGTCTGTTCGGAGGTCTGGAGTTTCGCGGGGTGGAGCTGACCCTTGGAGGCGAATCCCTCCGGTCGACCGCCGAAACGGTAGAGGTCGACCTGAGCTTCCGGGCCTTGTTGCGGATTGCGCGGATCGCCCGGGGCACTTCCGCATCCCCGGTGGCGCTCGGCGCACCCGACGCCCCGGAAGGCGCGTGGCGCCTCGCCGAAGAAGCGGCGGCCGCGGGCTTGATACCCGAGGCGATTACCGCCCGGGACGTCAACATTGCCTTGAGCGTCGGTCCGCTCCCGGAGCCCTACCCGGTTCGCTTCGAGCGCGTCGTCT
>CAYPUT010000068.1:13861-14615 GCA_964413945.1 uncultured Spirochaetaceae bacterium | reverse complement strand
ATCACAGATAAACCGCTTCGCCCCGTCAAAAGAAAACCGAAAGCTCTCGGCGGTAGGGCCGGTGCCGCTTACGGGTGCGAAAATATCGAAGAAGGCGAGCTTCTGTTGCCCGAGGGCCCGGGCCTTCGTCCGAAGGTAGCGATGGAAGGTCGGGAGCGCGTCTTCACAGGCCCCGATGAGCCCCCTGAAGGCGTCTTGCGACATCCGGGATTCGATGACCGCCCGGTCGAGACTGTCCTTGAAACCTCGCCGGGAATCCATGACGACCGCGAAGCCCTTTACTCCGTTAATCGCGTGGGAAAGGGGGATTTCCATCTGCCGCCAGAGTGAGAGCTCTTCCTCGAAGGCCTTCCGCCGTACGGTCCGGTCCGGGTGATGCGCCAGGGAGCGTAGCTGAACGACCGTCTTGCGTTTCTCCGTCGGCTGCCATTCCGTCGAGAGGGTCGCACCGATACTGTCCTGGAGCCGGGACCAGAGATCCGCCCCGGACCGGGCGAGGTCCGCCGCCAACTCCTCCATCTTTAGGGGTAGCTGAAGGCCTCCGAGACGCCCTTCTTGCGACAAGACATAGCCGTAGGGCCCGAGCTCCTTTGTTAATGGCGTCCCGCCTTCCGCGAGGCGGGCCCTGAACCGGACGCGGAGGCGGTGCAGGGAAACGTCGAAGCGCTCGAGGCGGTTGAGCTCCTCGAGAATCCGACTGCCCTAATTTTCGATTGGAAACAATTGATTAAAGATAAACATAAAGAAGCGTATC
>CAYPUT010000068.1:0-13851 GCA_964413945.1 uncultured Spirochaetaceae bacterium | reverse complement strand
CGGTACTTGAAAGTTACCTTCCCATTGTCGTAGTCGAGGATCCGGCTGTTGGTGGTATCCGTGGGGTAACAGACGTAGGCGTGGGTCTTGAGGGTTTCGACAAGATCGAGGCATCGCTCGAGGGGACGTAACATCTCGACGGCGGAAGTCTCGTTCTCGAGGCCGGTGAGCGTCTGTTCGAGCTCGGCTATGTCGCGGGCACGCTCCCGGCTGTCAAACCCCGGGTAGATGGAATCCAAGGACCACCGGGGAAGGGCCCCGGTGGCACCTGCGTCACTCACGGTTAGCCTATCCGAGCCACTCGGCGTTCCCATCCACAAAGGGGAGGATCTCCGTGTCTTCGAAGAACAGACTCATCTCCCGGGCGGAGCTTTCGGGAGAATCGGAGGCGTGGACGACGTTGTTTTGCGTAACCAGCGCGAGGTCGCCGCGGATAGTCCCCGGGGCTGCGTTCTGGGGATTCGTGGCGCCGGCGAGGGTCCGGACGGTCGAGATGGCGCTCTCGCCCTCCCACACCATGGCGATTACCGGACCGGAGATAATGTAGTCCACCAGGGATGAGAAGAACGGCTTGTCCACGTGTTCTTGATAGTGTCGCTCCGCGAGGGTTCGGCCGATGGTCATCAGCTTCATTGCGATAAGGTTCAAGCCCTTTCGCTCGAAACGGCCGACGACTTCGCCGACCAATCGGCGCTGCAGCACACCGGGTTTAAGCATGACAAAGGTACGTTCAAGACTCATAATGTGAGCACTCCTCGTAGTTGGGCGATGTCGAACTCTAACGTACCGGTTCCGCGCCGTAGGCTTCGTGAAGCAGCTCTTCGACGGAAGAGCCCTCGGAGCCGTGGTACCGGGCCCCGAGGCGGATCGATGAGGTCTCTATGCTCTCGGGGAGCTCTTCGGTCCACATTATCCGTGTCTCCACCAGAAAGGTGCGCTCTTGTGTCCGAGACCGGATAAGGAGCGAGAGGTTTTTGCCGACCTCGATACTCCGGTTGGTGACAAAACCCAGCCCGGACCGGGAGACGTCTCGAGTTATCCCCGGGTTATAGCTTGTGCCGTCAAAAGAGTAAAGCACGTCCAAGGAACAGCGGTACCGGGGATCCCGTCTCTGATCACTCTGGGAGACCCGGATCCGGTCTTTCCCAGCGACCTTCGCCTCGTAGAGCCCCTTGTCGGCGTTATCCAGAAGCTCTTCGGCCGTGGTTCCGTGAACCGGGAAGGTCGCGATGCCCCCGGAGAGGGTGGTGGAATGATCGCCGTTCCGGGAGCGGACCGAGGACAGAAGACGGTCGGCGAAGATACAGGCCCCGTCGGTGTCCGTCTGGGGCATCACGACAACGAACTCCTCGCCGCCGTAACGCGCCACGAGGTCTTCCCGCCGGGCGCTCTCTTTGAGGTCTTCGGATATCTTCTTGAGTACCCCGTCTCCGTATACGTGGCCCTTCGAATCGTTAATCTGCTTGAAGTTGTCGATGTCGACGAAGAGGACCGAGAAGGAAAGGTCGTGCCGCTCCGACCGGGTTATCTCGCGGTTCAAGAACTCCTCGAGATAGCGGCGGTTGTACAGGCCGGTAAGGCCGTCGAGATACGCCATTCGTAGGCTCTTGAGATAGTGCTCGACCTCGATGAGCTTCGCCGCCTTAACCGGAGCTTCGTCTTGTGACCAGAGATCGAGAAGGGCCACACGCAGGTCCACCGGACGGCCGAGGCGCTCCGATAGCCGGCCCTGGTGCAGGGTAACGGTCTCCAGATAAGCGGCGGCCTCGTCGTCCGACAGGCTGAGGTCGCAGAGCGCCTCGAAGAGGGCCGTGTAGCGTTCTTCGCCCTCCGGTAGGCCTTCGAGAAGCTGCGTCGCCGAGAGTAGGATAAACCGCCCTTGGGTGGATAGACGTTCGAGAATGTGCTCTTTAGGATTAAGACGTGCCATAGATGCCTCCCATCCCTGCACGTCCTTGCGTTGCAAGAACTTTTTGTGCTCTTTTCAACATAGTTCGACCCTATCGTCCCGTCAACACTTTTGTTGCAAGAAGATTCCGTACTATCTTTTCCTTATGAACCGGCTGGTAGACTCTGCCCACGACGTTCGAGTAACGTCGGCCCTTCTCACGGATCTCTACGAGCTGACGATGATTCAAGGCTATCGGCACTACGATCTGAACCCTCAGGTCGTCTTCGATATGTTCTTCCGGCGGCAGCCCTTCGACGGCGGTTTTTCCGTCTTTGCCGGATTGGAGGACCTGCTGAAGACCCTCGCGGACCTCGCCTTTAGCGACAGTGATTTGGAGTATCTCGACAGTCTCGGACAGTTCCGCCCGGACTTCCTCGATTATCTCAAGGAGTTTAGGTTCCGGGGCGATGTCTACGCGGCCCCGGAAGGTACCTTGATTTTTCCTCAGGAACCCTTGGTCCGGATTCACGGCACCTTGATCGAGGCTCAGATTATCGAGAGTCTTCTTCTGAATATCGTCAATTTCCAGTGCCTTATCGCCACCAAGACGGCCCGGATCGTCCACGCTTCGAAATACGGCAAGGTGCTCGAGTTCGGTCTGCGCCGGGCCCAGGGGGTCAACGGGGCCCTGGCGGCGAGTCGGGCGGCCTACATAGGGGGGGCCGGCGCAACGAGTAACACCCTCGCCGGAAAAATCTACGGCATCCCCGTCAGCGGGACCATGGCCCATTCGTGGGTCATGGCCTTCGAAAACGAGATAGATTCCTTCGACCGCTACGCGGATCTCTACCCGGACAGCACGGTCCTTCTTATCGACACCTTCGATACCCTCGGAAGCGGTTTGCGAAACGCAATCGAGGTCGGGAAGCGCCTCAAGGAGAAGGGCAAATCCTTCGGGGTTCGCCTCGACAGCGGGGACATCCAGTACCTCAGCGAGCGGGTTCGGGCGGGTTTGGACGGAGCCGGGCTCGAAGACGCGAAGATTGCGGTATCGAACGAGTTGAACGAAGAGATCATCCATCAACTGGTGGTCGACGGGGCGCCGATCGACCTCTGGGGAGTCGGCACGCACCTGGTTACCGGGGGTAGCGATTCTTCCTTCTCCGGGGTCTATAAGCTTGCGGCTAAGGAGGAGGGGGGACGATTCGTTCCCCGGGTGAAGCTCTCGGATAATCCGGCGAAGTCCACCAATCCCGGAATCAAGCAGGTCTATCGCTTCTACGACCAGAACGATTCTCCGATGGCGGATCTTATCGCCTTCGCCGACGAACAGATCGATCCGGAACAGACGCACACGTTCAACCACCCCTTCGTTGACTTGCGGAAGTTTCGGTTGAAGGCCCCCGGGCGAGTCGAGCCGCTCCTGAGGAGGGTTATGCGAGGGGGACAAATCGAGGGGACGCTACCCTCCCTCGGCGAGATCCAAGAGCGTACCACTCGAAATCTCCGGCATCTCGATGCGACCTATCGGAGGATCATCAATCCGCATATCTACCGCGTCTCGATTACCGACCAGGTCAAGGAAACGAAGGCGGAGATGCTCAAGGAATACATCGGGTAATAACTATGCCGGCGGCCGCCTGCTCCGGCGTTCCAGCCAGGACCGGGTCGGGGCATCGAGGCGGGGCCCGAGGGTGGCGAGTACCGTCGATTGGTAGTTCTCGATCCAGGCTTTCTCTTCCCGGGAAAGCAGGGTGGGGTCGATCAGCCGGGGATCGATGGGTGCTATGCCCAGGGTCCGGAACGCCAGAAAGGGCCCAATATCTCCTTCGACGACGGTCACGAGGTTCTCGAAGCGGATTCCGTGGAGCCCGGGACGATAGACTCCGGGCTCGTTCGACAAGACCATCCCCGGAAGCAGGGCGACGTTACTGCACTTCGGGGCGATTCTGCAGGGTCCCTCGTGGACGTTCAGGAGAAATCCGACACCGTGTCCGGTCCCGTGCCCGTAATTGCGCCCCCTGCGCCAGAGAACGTCCCGGGCTACGGTATCGAGCTGCTCCCCCCGGGTGCCATCAGGGAACCGGACGGTAGCTAAGGCGATGTGAGCCCGAAGGACCTCGGTGTAATCCTCCCTCTGGAGGCGCTCGGGTCTGCCAAGGGCCTCGACCCGGGTAGCGTCCGTGGTGCCGAAGCGGTAGTGCGACCCCTGATCCAGGAGATAGAGCTCTCCGGTGCTTAAGGCGGCGTTGCTCTCGGCGGTTACGCGGTAGTGAATGATCGCCCCATGGGGCCCGACGGCCGAAACGGTTTCGAAGCTCTCCCCGAGGTAGTCCGGGTCGCCGGCTTTAAACTCGACCAGGGCGTCCCGACAGTCCCCTTCGGTAATCATTTTCCCGCCGTCCATAGCCTCTTCGAGCCACCGGAAGAAGCGGGCGAGGGCGACGCCGTCGCGAATAGCGCACTCGGCCATGCCCTCGACCTCCTGCCGGGTCTTCACCGCCTTCCAGCGCCGGGTCGGTTGGGATTCCCGGCGGAAACGCCCGGGAAAAAGCCTCTGGATCCGGTACGGGAGTAGCTCCGGATCTCCCGCGAGGCGGTAGCTCTCCGGAAGCCCGCGGAGAACGTCGTAGAAGCGGTCGTACTCCTCTATCCGGACGCCGGCTTCTTGGGGCCCGGCCGCCGCATCGGTTCGCACAAAGAGAATCGCCTTCTCGCGTTCAACCAAAAGGAAGGCGACGACGACCGGGTTGTACGGGACATCCCATCCTCGGATATTCAGAAGCCAGGCGATATCGTCCAGCGTGGCGATCGCGATGCCGTCGACGCGCCGGTCTGCGAGCCATTGCCGGAGCCTCCCGAGGCGCCGGCCCCGGTCCTCTCCGGTGACCTCCGGCGATACCGGCCAAATTTCCGACGGCCCGGCCTCCGGGCGCCTCTTCCAGAGGGGCAGAAGAATATCCGAAAGCCCTCGCACGACGATCTCGTGGGTTTCGAGGGATTCCCGGAGACCTTGGAGGCGGGCGATGGATGTCGTTTCCTCCGGAACGCCCACCGAGGCCCCGGGGGATAACTGATCGATGAGCCACTCTTCCAGGCTCGGCGTTCCCACCTCGCCGTCCCGATGCAGCAGGATGCCGGTGCCATCGAGAGCTTCTTCGGCCTCCAGGTAGTACCGCGAGTCGGTCCAGAGCGCGGCCTTGTCGGCGGTCACGACGACGGTCCCGGCGGACCCGGTAAAGCCGGAGATCCAGCTCCGGCGCCGCCAGGACGCCGGAGGGTACTCGCTCTGATGCGGATCGACCTCTTCTACTATATATGCCGACAGATTCTCCTTGGCCATCGCCTCCCGGAGGGACCCCAGACGTTCTGCTGCGCTCATCATTCCGAAGAGTGTATCACGCCCCACAACTGCAATTCTCCTGTTATACTCAGGAGTTACTATGGATAGCGTCTCCGGCATAAAAGCCAAGATCTTCTTCTACAACCTCGTCATCCCCATCGGGGTCGGGGCGGTTAGGCAGAGCTTTATCTCGATCTTCAACTCGGGGATCGACGGCACCGTCTTGGAGCGTTTTCTCTTTTCCTTCCAGGTCCCGGTGTACGGGGCCATCGTTCTCTTTTCGCTTATTCTCTACGTCATTATCCTCGCGAACCTCCGGCCCCTCTTCGTCTTTATCCGACGGGGCGATAGGCGGGATAAGGCCCGGCGCGCCGCCGTGGGGATTCCGTGGTATCTCATCGTTCTCCACGTGGGTCTCTGGCTTGTGGGGACCACCGCGGTTTACGCCTTTGCCTACGGGTGGGAAGCCCCCGGTGGGGTCCCCTATATCTGGTCGCTGGCGCTTGCCGTGTCCTCCGGCCTTGTGACCGGTGTCTACACCGCGCTGGTTCTAAACAACCTGCTCCTTCCGGCTAAACGGAGCATGGAGATTTCGGAAATCCGGGAAGACGAGCGGGACCGCTTCGTCGATCTCAAGGACTACCTGATTGTGGTTGCCGCCGTCGTAACCGCGACGGTCTACTTTTCGTACGCCGCGAAGTTCTATCAGTCCGTCGAGACGGCCCCCGGGGGACTCGGGTCGCCGGGGATCGTCTTGAGCGGCCTCGGGATACTCTTTCTTCTACTCTTTCTGCGGTTCATGGGGCTCTCTCTTCGGGAAGACCGTTATCAAATGGTGACGCTCCAGGATCGGCTTCGGATGCTCGCGACCTCCGGAGGGGATCTTTCCCAGCGGATCGCCTTCGTCAATTTTGACGAAGCCGCCTTCCTTTCGGCGGAGATGAACCGTTTTCTGGCAAAGCTCGAGGAGCTTATCCAGGAGGTTAGCCGGGAGGCACACGACCTGGCAAAGGGGGGTATCGTTCTCTCGACGAACATGGAAGAGGCCGAAGAAACGGTGGGGAGTATCGCCGGGGCTATGGAGGAGGTAAGGTCTAAGGTGCTCTCCCAGGTGTCCGGCGTTACCGCGAGCGCCGAGTCTCTGACGAGTATCTTTCGTCATATCGAATCCCTCGATGCCCGGATCGCCGACCAGTCGGCGAGTGTTACCGAATCGTCGGCCGCTATCGAAGAGATGATCGCGAACCTTCAGTCTTCGGCACGAAACATCGAGCGGCTCGGAAGGGCCTTTGCGAGCTTGGTGGGGGCCGCCGAATCGGGGCGGCAACGGATCGGCGAGGCGACGAATCTGATGGCCACGGTTTCCGCGCAGTCGGAGGCCCTCGGCGAGGCAAATACGCTTATCGCGACCATCTCCGCCCGGACCAGCCTTCTGGCGATGAACGCGGCGATCGAAGCGGCTCACGCCGGAGAAGCCGGGAAGGGGTTTGCGGTCGTCGCCGACGAGATTCGGAACCTCGCGGAGAACACCGCGGCTCAGTCCAAGTCGATCAAGCAGCAGCTTTCGGAGACCCGGTCCACCGTCGAGCGAGTCGTCGAGGCTGTGGAGGACGCCCGGGAGAGTTTCGAGTCCGTCCAGAGCCACATAGAGGAGTCCGACGAGGTCCAGACGCAGATTCGTCACTCGCTCCAGGAGCAGAGCCAGGGAAGCGAAGAGGTGCTCAAGGCCCTGCGCCAGATTACGGAGATAACCGAAGAGGTCCGGGAAGGCGCCGGGGAGATGAAGGAGAACAGCCGAGGCGCCCTCGAGGAAATGGATCGTCTCTTGTCCCTGAGCAAAGACTTAGAGGAGCACACCGAGGGTGTTGCCGCCGGTGCCGGGCAGATAACGAAGTCGGTGGCCACCGTAAAGGAGCTGGCGCTTCACAACGGCGAGAGCATTCAGCGGTTGCTGCGGCAGATAGGGATGTTTACGGTTTCCGACCGCCGTATGCCCGACGAAGAGCCCTAGGCTCCGCCTCCCGGGACGGCTCTCGGTACTCATCGACGCCACCGTATCACGGCCGTATAATGGGGGCCATGCAAGGGGACGTTATTATCGTGGAAGAGCATCACCGACGGGTCGCGGACGAGATCGTCGGCAAGCTCATCGACCGTATCCGGAGTGCCGGCCGCACCTACACCATTACCGTGGCCGGGGAGTCGGGGAGTGGAAAGTCCGAGACCGCCACCGCTATCAAAGAGGCTCTGGAAGAACGGGGTTTCAGGGCCGAGATTCTGCAGCAGGATGATTACTTTATCTTTCCTCCCAAAACCAACGACGGCCGCCGCCGGGCGGATATCGGTTGGGTCGGCCCCGGCGAGGTTAGGCTCGATCTCCTAGACGAGCACCTGGCGGCCGCCCGAAAGGGAGCAACGTCAATCTCGAAGCCGCTTATCGTCTACGACGATGACCGGATTACCGAACAGGAGCTTCCCCTCGCCGGGGTCGACGTGGTAATCGCCGAAGGGACCTATACCACCTCCCTCAAGGAGGTGGACACCCGGGTATTCATTCAACGAAACTACAAGGACACCCTCCAAGCGCGGCAGCGCCGGGGACGCGAGAAGTTCGATCCGTACATCGAGGAGGTCCTCGAAATCGAGCACGGGGTAATCTCCCGGCAGGGCGAAAGCGCCGACGTACTGATCAGCCGGGACTTCGAGGTCGCGTTTACCTGATGTCGCCGGGGGATACCCATCGACAGAAACAGATTCGCCGATTTCTCGACGGGGCGGTCTCCTTTGTCCCCGAGCTTCTTCCCCGGGATGCCGTCGCGATGCCGGTTTCCGAGGCGCTTCGGATACTCCGGGGGCGCTACGGCAGGGTCATTGACGATGCCCTCGCTCCGGAGCGCGTCGGGCCCGGGGCTCCCGACGGGGAACCTGAGTGGATCCTCGAGAGTAACCTGGTCGGCATCAACATCCGGACCGTCGGGGATTTCTTCGGAGTCGTTAAGTACTCCCTAACGCTTCCGGCGGCCCAGAACGCCATCCACCTCCTGCCCTTTTGGGAGCCCGGTGTCGTCGGAAGCCTCTACGGCATGAGCAGCTGGGAGATAAACCCGGAGTTCTTCTCCTCCGAATGGGCTTCGATCTGCCCCGACCTCGACACGCCGTTCAAGCAGCTTGCGGCTCTGGTCAATCTACTCCACGCTACCGGCCGCCGGGTCGGCCTCGACGTGATTCCCCATACCGACCGCTTCTCCGAGATCGTCCTGGCTAACCCCGGTCACTTCGAATGGCTCCGACGCCGGAACAAACGGATCGTCGATCACCGGGAGAACCTCCATGAGGAGGTTCAAGAAATCGTCGGCGCCGGCTGCCGAGAGCTCTTTTCCGGGGACTACGACGAAGCCGCCCGGAACCGGATGCTCTTCGGCCCTCCGGAGGATTTCGAGGGGAGAAGACGGCGGCGCGGCCGCCTGGCGGAGGCCGTCTACACCGAGGGCTACGAGCCGGTCCCGGCTACCATGGGGCCTCCGTACCGGGGTCTCGAGGTAGACCCGAAGAGGGCCTACCGGGACGCCGGGGGATACACCTGGCGGGATTACCGGATAACGAACCCGGGCACCATGTCCCGGGTCTTCGGCCCCTTGACCCGGTACAAGCTCTACGGCCGGCTCGACGACAACCGCGAGTGGCAAATCGACTTTTCCCGCCCCCGGGAAGAGGTCTGGCGTTATGTCTGCGATCGCTACGGGGACTTGCAGCGCCGCCTGGGATTCGACTTTATGCGAGGGGATATGTCCCACGTGCAGATGCGCCCGGAGGGGGTGCCGGAGAGAACCGACGATTACTACGACCTTCTCGGGGCGGTCAAGCGGCACGTCGTCGAAGTGAACGGCGTATCGTCCTTCGCCTATTTTGCCGAAACCTTCATGGCGCCTCCGGACGTGATGGCCTACGGTAACGAGATAGACCATCTCGAGGCAGCCGGGGCGGAGGCGACCCTGGGAGACCTGCAGTCGGTGCCAATGGGAAGCGACGCCTTCCTGCAGCGGTTCCGGTGGTACCTCGACGTCGGCGCGAGGCGGAGGGTGGTCCCCGCCTTTACCATCATGACCGGAGACAAGGACGACCCCCGGTTCGACGAGTTCTACCTTCTCGGAAACGAGGTGCGCTACTTTCTGGCCCTCTTCCTTTCGGGCATTCCGAGTTACATGGCGCTGAACTTCGAGGTTCGAGATCCTCATTCGCAGCCGGCCCCAAACGAGCACTACACCAAGCTCTACGTCTTTCAGGAGTCCGACGGACCGAAGGCGACCCGGGGCCCCTTTGCCTTCGGCAGTAACGCGGAGCTCTACCGGGCGATCTGCCGAATCCGGCTCTTCCACGAAGAGCTGCAGCGCCGCTTCGAGACTCGGGGCCCCCGGGGCGGGAACGCCGGCGGCAGGCCCGAGCCGAGGGACCCGGTCCGGTGGCTCCTCCCGCCGGACGCCACCGCAGGGCAGCGCTATCTCGCTTGGACCTTCGGTTCCGGGGCAGTCGAATGGGTGTTTCTTGCCCACACCGGGACCCAAGGAGGCTCCGGGGCCTTCCGGGTTCCCCTCGGCTCGGGTGCCGTAAGCCGGGAGCGGAGCTCTCCCACCCCCCGGCTCGAGTTTTCCACCTACGACCGGACCTCAGGGCGGCCATCCTCCGGGGTCTCTCTGATCAACGAAGGTGTGTTATCCTATCTCTGTGTCGAAAACCTCGGTCCCGGGGAGGGGCGGGTCTACAGATTGGAGTTGTAATGGCGAAGGAAACCCCCGAGCAGTTCTGGCAGCGCGTCGAAGAGGAAATCGGAGAGAAGCCGCTCTACCACACCATGGCGCGGTGCCGCGTCGGCTGTGTGGAGAAGGGCAGCACCAACTGGGGCCTCTTCTTTATTTCGCCCTCGGCGGTGCACCTCTGGATCTTTCCCCGGGAGAGTTGGGTTTCTCGCCTGGTGTCCTCACCGAGGGATACCGGTCCCCAGTCCGAAGAGCGCCTCCGGATTCCAATCGACGAGATCGAGTCGGCGGATTTCTTGCATCTCTCTCTGCTCCAACGGATTATGGGCGCCGGGAGCAAAAACCAAGTGTGCATAACCACCTTCGGCGGGGGGAACAGTTATGTCTTCGAGGGCCTCGAGAAGGGCTTCCCGGGGAAGGTTGTTCCCATCGTAACCGCCCTTTAGCCGCTTAGCCCCGTAATTGTAGCATTCTGACACACCTTCGAATGCGCTACCGGGCAAAGTGGCGCGATTGTTCTTCTGCTCCCGCCCGCCGACGGCACGGAGTTTCTTATCTCATTATATAATAATAAAATAGAAGCTCGCACTTCTTGGCACGGGATATGCACTATTTGGTGTAGAAGTGAACAGGAGGGCGATGATGGAACAGTTGAGACGGCCCAATGTGGGGCTTTTCGACAGGACGGCCTCCCCGGAGATAGACGTGGTGGAAACCGAAGAGAGCTTCCACGTCTATTGTGATTTGCCGGGGGTGGAAGAGAAGGACATCGACATCTCTCTTGCGGCAAACGTGCTGACCCTCAAGGGAGAAAAGCGGCCCCCGGAGCGGCAGGTGGAGGCCAAAGTCTACCGCCGAGAGGATTGGGCCGGGACCTTTCAGCGGACCCTTTCGCTTCCGAAGACGGTAGAGCCGGATTCGGTCGAAGCGCGGCTGAAGGACGGGGTCTTGACGGTAACCCTCGCAAAGCGAGCGGAAGCCCGGACCCGAAAAATCGACATCAAGGTCGTCTAAGGCGGGAGGAGAACGAGATGATAACGACAGAACAAGCGACCAGGGAGCAGGTAGTCCGGCCCCTCGGAAATATCTGCGAAGAGAATGGACAGGTGGTGCTCCGGCTCGAGATGCCGGGCGTCTCGAAGGACGGTGTGGATATCCGGATCGAAGACAACCACCTGATTGTCCGGGGACACCGGCAGGGAGCCGATGTTCGGGGAAGCTATCTGGTCCGGGAGCGAAGCAGGGGCGATTTCTATCAGCGCTTCACCTTGGATCAGACCGTCGACCAAACCAAGGTCGACGCGAGAATGAACCGGGGCGTCCTTACCCTATCCTTGAGTCTCAAGGACGAGGTTAAGCCCCGAAAAATCGAAGTCAAAAGCGACTAGAGAAGGAGGCTTTATGCCGGATAAGACAACAGGAAAGACTATTGGAATTGACTTAGGCACGACCAACTCGGTCGTCGCCGTCATGGAAGGCGGAGACCCCGTCGTAATTCAGAACTCCGAAGGCCAGCGGACCACTCCGTCCGTCGTCGCCTTTACCAATAAGGGTGAGCGGCTGATCGGTCAGCCGGCACGAAACCAGATGGTAACCAACCCGCTGAACACCATCTCCTCGATCAAGCGGTTTATGGGTCGCCGGTACGGCGAAGTAGCCCGGGAGATGGAGATGGTCGCGTACAACGTTACCGAAGGCTCCGGCGGGGACGTCCGGATTAAGGTCGAAGGGAAGGAGTACTCTCCCCCGGAGATTTCCGCGGCGATCCTGCAGAAGATGAAGAGCACCGCAGAGGACTACCTCGGTGAAACGGTCACCAAGGCCGTCATTACCGTACCGGCCTACTTCAACGACGCCCAGCGCCAGGCCACCAAAGATGCGGGACGCATCGCAGGCCTCGAGGTAGAGCGAATCGTGAACGAGCCGACGGCGGCTGCACTGGCCTACGGCTTCGGCAAGAAGAACATGGAGCAGAAGATCGCCGTCTACGACTTGGGGGGTGGTACCTTCGACATCTCCATTCTGGAGATCGGTGACAACGTCTTCGAAGTCCGGTCCACCAACGGAAACACCCACCTCGGTGGCGACAACTTCGACCAGCGGATCATCGAGTGGCTTGTCGATCAGTTCAAGAGCGACTACGGCATCGACCTTTCGAAGGACAAGATGGCCCTCCAACGCCTCAAAGAGGGGGCGGAGACCGCGAAGAAGGAGCTCTCCTCGAGTCAGAGCACGGACATCAATCTGCCCTTTATTACGGCGGATGCTTCGGGTCCGAAGCACCTGAACTACAACCTTACCCGGGCCAAGTTCGAGCAACTCATACAGGATCTGGTGGACCGGACGAAGCAGCCCTGCACCGACGCGCTGAAAGACGCGGGTCTAAAGCCGGAGGACGTCGACGAGGTAATTTTGGTCGGTGGCTCCACCCGGATCCCGATGGTGCAGCAGCTGGTAAAGGAGCTCTTTAAGAAGGAGCCCCACAAGGGCGTAAACCCGGACGAGGTCGTAGCCCTCGGCGCCGCTATTCAGGCCGGCGTTCTTCAGGGTGATGTAAACGACGTCCTGCTCTTAGATGTAACACCGCTGTCCCTGGGTATCGAGACCCTTGGTGGAGTCTTTACCAAGTTGATCGAGCGCAACACGACCATCCCGACGAAGAAGAGCCAGGTCTTCTCCACTGCGGAGGACAACCAGAACGCCGTAAGCGTTCACGTTCTCCAAGGCGAGCGGGAGATGGCCGCTCAGAACAGGACCCTCGGCCGATTCGAGCTGATGGGAATCCCCCCGGCCCCCCGGGGCGTGCCTCAGATCGAAGTAACCTTCGATATCGACGCGAACGGCATCGTCCACGTGTCGGCAAAGGACCTCGGCACCGGCAAGGAGCAGAAGATTCGGATCGAAGCGTCCTCGGGACTCAACGAGAGCGATATCGAGAAGATGGTACGAGACGCCGAAGCCCACGCCGGGGAAGACAAGGCGGCCCGGGAGCGCGCAGAAGCGCGGAACGAGGCCGACAGCCTGGTCTACACCGCCGAGAAGACCCTCGGAGAGCTCGGCGACAAGGTCGACGAGAGCGAACGGGCCACGGTCCAAGCCGCCGTCGACGCCGTCAAGAAGGCGCTCGAGGGCGACGACACCGAAGCCATCAAGGCGAAGGTGGAGGAGCTCAAGGCCGCATCCCACAGCCTCGCGCAGAAGGCCTACCAGCACCCCGGTGGAAACGGCCAGGGCGCCGGGCCGGGAGCGGGCCCAGGTGCCGGCGGAGCCGGTTTCCAGGACGCCAACTTCCAGCACCCCGGCGGAAACGGTGGTGCCGCGGGCGGCGCCGACGCAGCCGGTGGAAACGGCCAGGGCGCCTACGAGGACGTGGACTACGAGGTTGTCAACGAGGACCAGTAACAGCATCGGCCGGCGACTATCGGCGGTCGGCGAACATGGCCCTCCCGGGGCGGCCGCACACCGGTGTGGTCGTCCCGATACAGATACACAACCGCCGAGCTCTTATCGAGCCCGGCGGTTTTTTTGTGCTTTTTCGCCGCTACGGTGTCGCGCCGACCACCGGAAACCCTTCGCGGTCGGCAACTATCGCGTCCACGGCTGAGGCTTCGTGGCCGAGCTCCGGCAGCCGGACAACCCCGTCCGCCGCGAGACCTTCGAGGCGAGAATCCGCGCCACCGGCACGTTGCGGTCCACACTAAGGCAGGACTCCCCTTGCCTCACCTCGTCGAGGATGCTGCTGAGAGAGTTTTTCGTGGTGGATTCATTGGCAGCTTTCACAAGGCTATTGGAACAAGATCGACGGGTTTGCGGCCACTGAAGGGGAGGGGGCTACACATTCTTCGCGTTACACGCGGATCGCT
>CAYPUT010000067.1:0-14666 GCA_964413945.1 uncultured Spirochaetaceae bacterium | reverse complement strand
GAGTATTGACAATTGCCCCGTCATTGTACCACCTTAGCAAGGTCGTTCCGACGACACCGTTGGGACGTTGGCAAGCGGTCAAGCCACCGGGTTTTGATCCCGGCATTCGGAGGTTCGAATCCTCCCGTCCCAGCATAGCCGAAACGCATTACCACTGAGGAGCGAAACGATGGAAGAGCGGGTGTTAGAAGCACAGCCGAGAGAGAGTCGAAAGAAGGGGCCCGCAGGACGCCTTCGACGCGCCGGTCGTATACCGGCGGTTATATACGGACACACCGAACCGAAGGCGGTAAGCGTCGACGCCAAAGAGTTCTATGGCCTCTTCCGCCATATCTCCGAGAGTACGATCGTCACCTTGAAGGCCGACGGAGAGGACGTCGAGGTTCTTATCAAGGACTACGACGAGGACCTTCGGACCAACACCATCAACCACGTGGATTTCTATGCCATCCAGGCGGGAGCCTTCCTGAGGACCCATATCGGCCTCCACCTCGAAGGGTCGCCGAAGGGCGTTCGGGAAGGGGGAGTCCTCGAGCAGCAACTCCACGACGTCGAAATTGAATGTCTCCCGAAGGATATTCCCGAACACGCCTTCACCATCGATGTTACGGGTCTCGAGATCGGCGACTCGGTTCACGTTTCGGATATCCCCGAGCCGCCGGGAGTCACCTTTCTTACCGGAGGGGACCACGTGGTAGCCCTTGTCAACGCAACCCGGGAAGAGGTTGTCGAGGAAGAAGAGGCCGAAGAAGAGGTCGAGGGTGAAGAGGCGATGGCCGAGGGCGAGTCGGAAAAGGCTGCGGAGGCCGAGGAGTAGCATCTGCTCCGCCTTATCGTCGGCCTCGGAAACCCGGGGCCGCGATTCTGCGAAACACGGCACAACGTCGGATTCATGCTGCTCCGCCTTCTCGCGGAGCAGCACCATTTCGTTTTCCGCAAGAAGCTCTTTGCTCCGTATCTTTCGGCCCGTTCCGATCTCGGCGTCGAAGAGATCCGACCGCTTACCCTAATCGAGCCTCTTACCTACATGAACGCCTCCGGAACAGCCGTCCGAAAGGCGCTTCGGCGGAACCGCATAGAACCCGACGCGACCCTAATCGTTTGCGATACCCTGGACTTGGCGCCGGGGCGTATCCGCCTGCGGCGGGGCGGTTCCTCGGCGGGGCACAACGGGCTAAAGTCGATTATCGAGGAAACCGGCAGCTCCGATTTTATGCGTCTCTACATCGGCATCGGCAGGCCCCGCCGAAGGGAGGAAGTCGTCGACTACGTTCTCGGTGAGTTCCCACCGGAGGAACGGCATTCGATCGACCCGGCCCTATCGCGGGGGGCGACGGCTCTCCGGGACCTCTTGACCCAACCCTTCGAAGCGGTGACGAATGTCCTCAACAGCCGATTCTGACCGGAGTGCCCCTACCTCCCGGCCGGCGCGGACGCTATCGGAGGCTCTCCGGGCCGGCGGCGTCGACCGGCGGAGCCACCTGCTTTTGGCACTCTCCGGTGGCCCCGACAGCACGGCCCTCCTGTTTCTCCTCGGCCGGTACCTACGGTCCCTCCCGGGAAGGCTGACGGCCGCGTACTTGAACCACGGGCTTCAGCCGGAGTCTGAGCGGAAGGCCGAGGAGGAGGTCCTCCGGGCCAACTGCGAAACCTTAAAGGTTCCCCTTGTAACCGGACGGCTCGAACCCGAGAGCCTGGCGGGCTCCCCCAAAGCAAGGGAGGGGGGGCTGGAAGCCGCCGCTCGAGAGGCCCGGTACGCCTTTTTTTACCGCACCGCGGAACGGATCGGGGCGACGCACCTCCTGACGGCGCATCACCGGGAGGATCAGCTGGAGACCGTCTTGATGCGCCTTTTGACCGGGGGCGGCCTCCCGGCGCTCCGGGGTATCGATTTCGATCGGGAAACCGTCTTACCCTCCGGAAGGCGCTTACGGATTCTCAGGCCCTTCCTTGGGCCCGGCCATGGTTCCGATAGCGCAGAGGGCATACGGCCCAGTGAGCTCCGGGCCTTTCTCCGGTCCGAGGGAGTCCGGTGGCACACCGACCGGAGCAACCGGAGCGACCGGTTTCTTCGGAACCGAATCCGGCAACGCCTGGTCCCCCTCTTGCGGGAGCTTGCCCCGGACTATTCTCGGTCGCTCCTCCGCCTTGCCGAGGAGGCCCGGGAACTCGGAGAGGCGTTGGAGGCGGCCGCCCGGGAGCTGCCGGTGGAGATCGAGGGGTACGAGATCCGTTTTCCCGGGACGAGCTTCTGGGCGGCCCCCCCCTCGATCCGCCGGCGAGCGGTTCTTGCCGCCGTAAACCGGGTGATCCCGGAGGTAAAACGCCTACCGGATCGCTTTCTCCGTCCCCTCTGGGGGCCGTCGGCCGAGGGCCGCAAGGCCGGCCACGGGGTAGAAGTGGTCTTCGACCCGGCGGAAGTCCGGGTTCGCCCTCTGGTTGTCCGGCCGGACAAAAAGGGCTATTTTTCTGTGGTGTGGGGGGAGAATTTTCCTCCTTTGGTGAGGATCCGAGTCACCGTACCCGGGGCCGAACCCAGATGGACGGACTTCCGGTGTTTGGGTCTGGTGCCGCCGCTCTTGCTGCGGACCCGGAGGCCCGGGGATCGCCTCGATCGGCCGGACGGATCGATTCGGCTCAAACGCCTCTTGTGCGAGGCGGGAGTGGCAACCGGCCGGCGGGATTTGGTCCCTCTTCTGGAAGACCGGCAGGGAATCCTCGCCGTCGTCTCCTTCGGGGGCGCCGGCGACGTACATCTTTCGGAGCGCTGCCATGTAGCGGCAGATGGGCGGCAGATCCCTGACATGTTAGTAGATGTTTCCGAGAATGGAATCAAGGTAGAGTATGCCAAACGACAATAAGCAGGGTAACAACAACCGGGAACCGAATCAGCCGCAGTTTGACTTTCGGAATAACCGGTTTGCCCTGATCTTTCTGATAGCAATCTTAGGAATGTTCGTCGTGCTGGTCTTTAGCGAAAACACGACCGCCGGCCGCGAGATTCCCTATTCTCAGTTTTTGGGTTACCTGACCGAAGGGCAGGTCGAGTCGGTTCGAATTCTCGATCAGTACGAGATCCAGGGTACGCTCAAGAACGGAACCGGCGAGAGTCGTCTCTTTACGACGAACATCCCCTACTTCGACGACGGCCTGGTGGACATTCTCCGGGAGGAGGGGGTCCGCTTTTCCGGCTCCCCCCGTCCGGTCGGCCCCTTCGAGGTGCTTCTTCAATTCCTCCCGTGGTTTATCGGCTTTTTCTTTATCTGGTTCATGTTTCGCCAGGTTCAGGGTAACGGGAACCGTGCCTTCGCCTTCGGAAAGAGCAAGGCCAAGAAGTTTCAGGAAAGCGAGATAAAGGTAACCTTCGCCGACGTCGCGGGGCAGAAGGAGGCCAAGTACGAGCTCGAGGAGGTGGTGGAGTTTCTCAAGAGCCCGGCCAAGTTCACCAAGATCGGCGCCCGGATCCCAAAGGGGGTCCTCCTGGTGGGGATGCCGGGAACCGGAAAGACGCTCTTGGCAAAGGCCTGCGCCGGGGAGGCGGGGGTCAATTTCTTCCACATGTCCGGCTCGGACTTCGTCGAGATGTTCGTCGGTGTCGGTGCCAGCCGTGTTCGGGACCTCTTCGAGCAGGGGCGCAAGAACGCTCCGTGTATCCTCTTTATCGACGAACTCGACGCGGTCGGGCGCACCCGGGGCGCCGGCTACGGAGGGGGCCACGACGAGCGGGAGCAGACCCTGAACCAGATGCTCGTCGAGATGGACGGGTTTGACACCAAGGACGGGGTCATTATTCTGGCCGCGACCAACCGCCCGGACGTCCTCGATCCGGCGCTGCTCCGGCCGGGGCGGTTCGACCGGCAGGTGGTCGTCGACATGCCGGACCTCCACGAGCGCGAAGCCATCCTTCGGATCCACGCCGCCAAGGTGCCCCTTGGATCCGATGTGGACCTCAAGCGCCTCGGGCGGGCTACTCCGGGAAGCTCCGGTGCGGACCTTGCAAACCTGGTCAACGAGGCGGCGCTCTACGCCGCTCGAAAGGACCGGGAGCTGGTGACCATGGAGGATTTCGAAGAGGCACGGGACAAGCTGTTGATGGGGGTCGCTCGGAAGTCGAAGGTCCTCTCCGCCGAAGAAAAGCGGAAGACGGCGGTCCACGAAAGCGGGCATGCCCTTCTGCACTACCACCTCAAGAACGCCGACCCGTTGCACAAGGTAACCATCGTTCCCCGGGGAAGGGCCCTCGGGGTCGCGATGTCCCTGCCGGAGAAGGACGCCTACAGTCGGGGCAAGGGATGGCTTACCGACCGGATAACCATCGCCTACGGCGGCTACGTCGCCGAGAAGATGTTCTACGACGAGACGACCACCGGAACGCAGAACGACCTGAAGCAGGCGACGGAGTTGGCCCGGAGGATGGTCACCGAGTGGGGCATGAGCCGGATAGGGCCTATCGCCTTCGGCCAGGAAGATGAGCCGATATTTCTCGGAAAGGAGATTGCCCGGCACAAGGACTATTCGGAAGAGACGGCCCAGGCGATCGACGACGAGGTCAAGAACATTCTCGACGAGTGTCTCAACTCGGCGACCGACATTCTTACGGAGAACCGGGGGCAGGTGGAATCTTTGACCACGGCCCTGGTAGAAAAGGAGACGCTCTCAGACGCGGAAGTGAGGGAGGTTCTCGGACTTTCCCCGGCGCGGTCGGACTCCGACGCCGCCACGGCATAGCGGGAGGGGCATGACGAATAGACGGATAGCTATTCCGCTTGTTCTGCTGTTATTCCCGGTGCTCCTTCCGGCGCAGCTCTCTCATAACGAGGCGATCGCTTTGGAGTACGCCCGTCAGTCCCTGTCGCTGCTCCAGGAGGGCCTCGCCGACGAGGCTTTTCTCCTCGCCGGTCGTGGCCTTGGTTTCGATGAATCCTCCTCCGACCTTCACTACCTTCGCGCGGTTTCCGGGGCGGAAGATCAAGAACGAACCTTGGCCGGCCGCTCCCACCTCGAGTCCGCGATTGCCCTCGACGGCTGGCGGCTCATCCACCGGCAGGACGGCATCCGGTCCCTTCTCTCTATTCTTATGCGGATCGGCGAGTACGAGGCCGCGAGAGATCTGCTTCCCCTCCTGCGGCTCCGGCGGCCGGAGGATTACCGTATTTCCGCCCAGGTCCTTCGGGTGGTCGGGGAGTTCTCCGAGGCGGACGAGGTCTTTTCCCGGGGGCGCAGGCTCTATCCCGAGGATGTCGGCCTCTTCCGTTTTGGCCTCTCCCTCGACACGGTTCCGGAACCCGCTGAGCGCCGTTGGCTGGATCGTCACGCCTCAAGGAGTCAAGACTACCTCGCGGCGCTACTGGACTTCATCCTGCTTACCTCTTCGGTCTCCGAGCGCCGGGAGCTTCTTGAGCGCTACTTCGGAGCCGGAGGGGAGCATCCGATGGCCTACGCCGCCGCCGTCGAGTGGGATATCGAAGGTTTCGTCGAAGCCGAAGCGTATCGCGACCGGAGCGCTCTCCGGTTGGCGGCCCGGAGCGTCGCCGGGACCCCGCAGCAAGACATCCTCCGGGACGCCCTGGAAGACTTTTCCGGAACCGTTGTCGAAGATGCCGACCGGGATTCCTTTTCGGAGAGCCGTATACAGATGCGCGACGGAAGCCTGGAGTTCTGGGAGATAGACCGGAACACCGACGGCGTGGTCGAGTGGCGTCTTCACTTCGAATCCGGAATCCCGATACGGGGGGAGCATACCGTCGGTCAATTGAGCTATCGTATCGTATTCTCCGACTATCCCGAGGTCGCCGCGGTTACCTTTTTGAGCCTCCCGGGAGAACCGACCTACCACCTGCTCCCCGGGGCGGTCGACTCGGTCATCCTTCCACCGGAGGAAGTCCGGGGTGCCGACACCCTCGATCTTGTCACCTCGCTCCGATTGTCGGATACTCCTACCCTCCTTTCCTCGGCCCTCGTGGCGCGTTCGGCCTACGTCGTCGATTTTTACGACGACGCCGGCGGTCAGGTCGCCCGGGTGGCGGTCGACGGCACGGCTCCGGTTCGCCGGTTCGAAGATGCGTCCGGCGACGGTAGAATCGATCGCGTTCTCGATTACGAGGACGGAATCGTCGTGGCCGGGGTCCGGGACCCAGACGGGGACGGCTACTTCGAAGTGACGGAGCAGTATATCGGCGGGGAGCTTGCGCTGCTCCTCGTCGACGAAGACGACGATTTCTCCATCGAATATACCGAAGCGCCGGGGAGTGCCCGGCTGGAAACTCCGGCCGTCTATTCCTGGGACCTCGATGGGGACGGCCTGGTGGATATTCAGGAAATCATTCGACAACAGGAGTTGCTCCTTGGGGATTTTTCCTCTTCCGCACCCGGGGTCTTTGACCTTACTTTTGAAGAAGTGTTAAGGGTCTTCACACCATGAATCATCCGCTCTCCCGCCATCTCCGGTTTGCCCTGTTCATCTTCAGCATGGGAGCCCTCTTCGCGGCGTGCACCGGTATGCCGCCTGCGGAGCGCTTTACAACCGCCGACGCGGAAGAGCAGGAGATGCCGGCCGGTCCGGAGCGGAGCGCCTTCGTCCGGGAAGAGCTCGAGGGTCTCCTTTCCGACGGTAAGCCGGGGGTGGTGCTCCAGAGAGTCGAGCGGATCCGCCGGGACGACGGCCCCCTCGAAGAGCCCGTCCTCTCCGAGCTCGGTGCCGAAGCGAGAAGGCTTCTGCTCCGGCAGTTCGAAGAGGCGGTCGCCGACAACGACTTCCACAGGGGTATAACCCTCTACCACTCCCTACAAGCCGAGGGATTAGAGGAAGAAGCGGAGGATTGGAGCCTAAGCCGCCTCTATGTCGCCCGGGGGGCGGCGTATCTCGAAGAGGGAAACGAAGTGCTCGGCCTCCATACCGCCCTCCGGGCGCCGAACCTGGGAAACCTCTCGCCGGAGGAGTTGCTGCGGTGGGTCGGCGTCGCCGAGGGGCTCCGGAACCGGTACGCCCTCGGTATTCTCGGCGACGCGCTGGAGGCACAGGACCGGGAATTGCCGCAAGAGGCCCGAGAGATTATCGCCCGGGCGCCGGAGCCCGGGGAAATGCTTCGGGGAACGGTGACGGTCTGGGTCAACCGCGGCATACGTCTCGAGGGCGGGATGGGGGTGCCGGACCGGGTCGTCGGGAGCGGTTTCTTTATCGATTCCCGGGGCTATCTCCTTACGAACTACCACGTCATCGAGAGCGAAGTCAGCCCCGAGTACGAAGGCTATTCTCGCCTCTTTATCCGCCTCCCGGGACAGCCGGACAGCCGGATTCCCGCTCGCGTCGTGGGATACGACCGGATATTCGACATCGCGCTCCTCAAGGCCGAAATCGATCCGGCCTACGTCTTTCCGGTTACCGCGATCCGGGATCTCCAAGCCGGCGACCGGATTTACGCGATGGGCTCCCCCGGTGGGCTGGAGAACAGCATCTCGTCGGGAATTATCTCGGCGACGGACCGACGGTTCCTTCAGCTGGGAGACGCGATTCAAGTCGACGTGCCGATCAACCCGGGAAACTCGGGGGGACCACTGGTGAGCACCGACGGGGAGCTCATCGGCGTCGTCTTCGCCGGGATAGAGCAGTTCGAGGGCGTGAACTTTGCGATCCCTTCGGCCTGGCTGCAGCTTTTTCTTCCGGACCTCTACGAAGAGGGCGAAGTTGTTCATCCCTGGCTCGGTGCGGCGGTTCGGGAGGCTCGAGAGGGCCTCGAGATTGTCTACGTCGCTCCGGAGAGCCCCGCCCAGGACGCCGGCCTTCTCGTCGGAGACCGGATTACCGGGGTGGACGGCTGGGAACCCCGGCGAATCGGGGATGCCCAGCGGATTATACTTTCCCGTAATCCCGAGAGCCTTCTCCGGATCGCCGTGACGCGGGAAGGAGAGAGCTTCGAGACCGTCCTCGCCCTCGAAGAGCGTCCTTACAGCCCGATCGAAGATATCGTGGCAATAGAGCGGCCCGAGGATCTCTTTCCGCCGCTCTTCGGGATGCGGGTTCAGGACATCAGCGGGCTTCCCTGGCAGCGTAATTTTGTCATTACCCGGGTTTACCCCGGAACGATCGCCGACGAGACCGGCCTCTCGGAACAGGATCCCTTCAGCGTTCAGAATTGGCGGGTCGATCTCGAGCGGGACATAGCGCTTCTCCAGATCGTAATCAAGAAGCGCAAAGCGGGATTCCTCGAAAGCGGTATCCAGCTCGCCTCTTTCCTTGAAATAGATAACTTTCTCTAATTTCCCCACACCAGTATGTACAACAAATACGTAATGTTGTATAATGTCTCTAGGACAAAAATCTGCATTATTGAGTCCTTGGGAGAAAGGTATGGGATCATCCCTAAAAGTAGTTACGATTGAGGGTCGAGGTACCGTCGAAACGGCGACCGCCCAGGCTAACAAGTTGCGGAAGGCACTCGAGGAGAACAAACAGGTTCTCCTGAATCTCTCTCACCTCGATCAGATCGATGCGAGCTTCGTTCATATCTTGTACGCCGCGGCGGCGGAGGCCGAAAAGAGCGGTGCGCGCTTCGGCCTGACCGGCACCCTTCAGCCGGCCGTCCGGGCCTCCTTGGAGATCGGCGGATTCTGTAATACCGCCCCGGATCAGGCCCGGGAGCTGCACGGGGTGCTTATCGACTTTCCCGCGGCGCCTCGGCCGGAGGAGGAACCGGATGCTTGACCGCTTTAAGGAGAGCTTTCGAGAGGAAGCCTACGAGCTTCTGAACAACCTCGAACAATCGCTTCTTGAGTTGGAGGACGACCCCGCCAACAGCGAAGAGATATCCGCGGTATTCCGCGCCATGCACACCGTCAAAGGTTCCGCGGCGATGTTCGGTTTTCAACAGATCTCCGACTTTGCTCATCACATCGAGAACATGCTCGAATACGTCCGGGATGGGCGTATTCCGGTCTCCCAGACCGTCATCGACCTGACGCTTAAGTCCCGGGATCACATTCGGCTGCTTTTGGAGTCCGGGGACGAAGTACCGCCGGAGATCCGGGCGGAGTCTCAGACCCTGATCGACACGTTCAAGGTCCACGTCGACGCCGAGCTCGGCACGGGGAAGCCCAAGGGGGACCCGATACCCGGGGAAGCACCCGGGGACCTATCCAATATCGGCGGCTCCGAAGGCGCAGGAGGTTCCGGCGGTACTGCCGGGAGAGGCGATACCGGGGGTTCCCAGGACCCCGCCGGCGAGGCCGGCCACTACGTTACCTACCGGATCCGCTTTAAGCCGCCGGAGAACATCTATCTGACCGGGACCAACCCGCTTCTCCTTCTCGAGGAGCTAAAGGCCATGGGCGAGTACACCTGTGTGCCGGCGGTTGACCGCGTTCCTCCGTTGTCTCAGTTGAATCCCGAATCGTGTCTCGTTCACTGGGACATAATTCTCTCAACCCAACAGTCGCAGCAGGCTGTCCGGGATGTCTTTATCTTCGTCGAAGATATCGCCGAGATAGAGATTGTCCCGATCGACGACTTGACCGATCTCGACGAGGGGCCCTACAAGCGCTTGGGTCAGATTCTCGAAGAACGGGGAGCCCTCGACAGCAACACGCTCAATACGACGGTCCGGAAGCAGAAGCGCCTCGGACAGATGCTCGTCGAAGAAGGTCTCCCGGAACACGAGGTGGAAGCGGCTCTCCGGGAGCAGGAGCACGTCAAACGGTCCCGGGAACGGGCCCAACAGGAGCTTTCCTCTTCGAGCATACGGGTCGAATCGAGTAAGCTCGATCACCTGGTGGATCTGGTAGGGGAGGTTGTGACGCTTCAGGCGCGCCTCTCCCAGACCGCCATCGACGCGGAGGTTTCCCAGCTTACGGCTATCGCCGAGACCTTCGAGCGCCTGACCGACGAGCTCCGGGACAGCACCATGAGCATTCGAATGCTGCCGATCGGCACGACCTTCTCGAAGTTCCGGCGGCTGGTTCGGGATCTCTCCCAGGACCTCGGCAAACAGATCGAGATGCAAACCGAGGGAGGGGAGACCGAGCTGGACAAGACGGTTATCGAGCGGTTGAGCGATCCATTGGTCCACCTTATCCGGAACTCGATCGACCATGGAATCGAGACACCGGCCGCCCGGGAAGCTGCGGGAAAGCCACGGAGCGGTGTCGTGCTTCTGAAGGCGGAACACTCCGGGGCCTCGGTTATCATTACCATCCAGGACGACGGGAAGGGGCTCAATCGGGAGGCGATTCTCCAAAAAGCCGTCGACAAGGGATTGGTAGCCCCGGGGACCGAGCTGACCGACGAAGACGTCTACCAGCTCATCTTCGCGCCGGGTTTTTCGACGGCCGAAAATGTCACCCAGGTTTCCGGACGGGGGTCGGGATGGACGTCGTCCGAAAAGAGATCGATTCCCTCGGGGGGGCGGTCACCGTCAAGAGCGAAACGGGAAGGGGTACCACCCTTACCCTTGCTATCCCGCTTACCCTGGCGATTATAGACGGCCTTTTGGTTCGGATCGGGGAGGAGCGTTTCGTATTTCCCCTCGGAAGCGTCTCCGAATGCCTCGAGCTGACAACCGAATCTCGCGACAAGCAGAACGGGCAACGGATTCTAAACAACCGGGGCGAGGTTCTCCCCTTTGTCCGGCTTCGGGAGCTCTTTGTTATGGATAACGAGCTTCCGCCGATAGAGCAAATCGTCGTGGTGGAGTCGCCGTCAGGCAAGATCGGCTTTGTCGTCGACCAGGTGATCGGCGACTTTCAGACGGTCATCAAGAACCTCGGGAAACTCTACCGCGACCTCGAGGGAATCTCCGGGGCGACCATACTCGGCGACGGTTCCGTCGCCCTTATTCTTGACGTTACGCGGCTAACCTCGATGTCCCAGGTCGAGCAAGTCGTTGCATCGAAGGGAGCTTGAGATGGAAGGATTCGCTCTCGGGACCCAAAGCAAGACCCTCGGCTCCAAGAAGGAAAGAGAGGACGCCGGGGAGGAGAAGTCCTCTTTCCCCAACCTTCGGACCACGCCCCTCACCGACGCCCAGTTTAAGCGCCTCGGTCGTTACATAGAGTCGGAATTGGGAATCCGCATGCCTCCGGCAAAACGGGTAATGCTCGAGTCGCGGCTTCAGAAACGGATCCGCGCCTTGGGCCTCGGCGGTTTCGAGGATTATCTCGAGTTCGTCTTTCAGGAGGACCAGGCCGACGGCGAGCTTCTCCACATGATCGACGCGGTTACCACAAACAAGACCGACTTCTTTCGAGAGGCCGACCACTTCGACTACCTCCTCGGCACCTTGCTTCCGGAACGATACGCCGACGGCTGGGGGAAGGGACGACCGTTCCGGGTCTGGTCCTCCGCAAGCTCGACCGGAGAAGAGCCGTATACCTTGGCGATTACTCTCGAAGAGTTTGCCGCACAACACCGGGACTTTGACTACAAGATTCTCGGGACCGATATTTCCACTGCGGCCCTCGATAGGGGACGAAAGGCCACCTACACCGAAGAGCGTGTCGCGCCGGTACCGAGCGCTTACCTCAAGAAGTACTTTCTCCGGAGCAAAGACAAAGAGAGCAAGCTGGTCCGGGTTAAGCCGGTACTGCGTTCGAAGGTAATCTTCCATCGTCTCAACTTGATGGCCGAAGACTTCGGCATCCAGGACCGCTTCGAAGTGATCTTCTGCCGGAACGTCATTATCTATTTTGACCGGCCAACCCAGGCCGTGCTCCTGAGAAAGCTCTACGATTACCTCCGACCCGGGGGCTATCTCTTCCTCGGCCATTCCGAGACCCTCGCGGGAATGGGGCTTCCCCTTCTCTCCATCGCCCCGACCATCTATCGACGACCGGAGTAAAAACACATGGAAAAAGCAATCAAAGTGATGATCGTCGACGACTCGGCCGTGGTCCGGGAGACCATGAAGGAGGTCCTGGAATCGGACCCCGCCATTACCGTCGGAGCGACCGCCTCGGATCCGATACTCGCGGCGAAGAAACTCCAGACCTTCGTTCCCGACGTCATTACCCTCGATATCGAAATGCCCCGGATGGACGGCCTGAGCTTTCTAAAGAGGCTGATGGCCCAACACCCGATTCCCGTGGTTATCTGCTCGTCCCAGGCAACCGCGGGATCCGGAAACGCCCTGAAGGCCCTCGAGTACGGAGCCATCGACATCGTCGAAAAGCCCAAGATGGGCACCAAGCATTTTCTCGAAGAATCGAAGACCCGGATCTGCGACGTCGTTAAGGCGGCCTACGCGTCGAAGGTAAGGCGCGTTTCCCCGACGGTTGCTTTTCGGGAGGTCGAGCCGAAGCTCAGCGCAGATGTCATTCTCGCGAAGCCCGGGGGAAACCACGTTATCGAGACCACCGAGCGTGTTATCGTCGTCGGCGCGTCAACCGGCGGTACCGAGGCGCTCAGAGAGTTCCTCGAAGCGCTCCCGCTGGACACTCCGGGGGTCGTCATCGTTCAGCATATGCCGGAGCACTTTACCGCGGCTTTCGCGAAGCGTCTCGACGGTATCTGCCGGGTTACCGTTAAGGAGGCGGCGGACAACGATACGGTTATCCGGGGCCGGGCGCTCATCGCCCCGGGGAACAAACACTGCCTCTTGAAGCGAAGCGGTGCCCGGTACTACGTGGAAATCCGGGACGGCCCCCTCGTAAGCCGCCACCGGCCGTCGGTAGACGTCCTCTTCCGCTCCGCGGCCCGGTACGCCGGCAAGAACGCTATCGGCGTCATCATGACCGGAATGGGGGACGACGGCGCCCGGGGGATGCTCGAGCTGAAGGACGCCGGGGCCTACAACGTGGCTCAGGACGAGGCGACCTGCATCGTCTACGGGATGCCGAACGAAGCCGCCAAACGCGGAGCCGTCGACAAGATACTGCCTCTCGGAGATATCGCGGGACACGTGTTGAGGGCAGCTCAAAACGGATGAGCCGTCGAGAACAGGGACGCCCGGAGAACGGACGCCTTATCAACAAACACCCTCTTACAGGAGCTTGAAGAGTATGCCCTTACGAAGAGTTGACCATCTTGGAACCTATGGAGAAATCAGCTACACTTTAGAAGCGAAGGAGTGAGTATGCGTTGCTTGATAGTCGAGGACGACTTTGGAAGCCGCCGGTTGCTCCAAGCGCTGCTCCGGGAGTACGGGTCTATCGATGTCGTCGTTGACGGCCAGGAGGCGATCGAAGCGTTTCGACTCGCCTGGGAAGAGAATAACCCGTACGACGTAGTCTTTCTCGACATCATGATGCCGAACATAGACGGCCAGGAGGCGCTCCGGCGAATCCGCGCGACCGAAGGCGAAATTGGTATTCCGGAACGGGATCAGGTCAAGGTTATTATGACCACCGCTCTCGGGGATCCGGAGAACGTCGTCGAAGCCTTCTACAAAGGTGGAGCGAACGGCTACGTGGTAAAGCCGATCGAACGTCAGGCACTCATATCGGAGCTCGAGAAGCTGGGGCTAAAGCCTATATCCAAGTAGCGGCGCCGACGCGGCGGGGGACATGACCAATAATCGCATTCTGGTAGTAGAGGACGAGCACATCGTTGCTCTCGACATTAAGATGCACCTCGAGAAGTACGGCTACGAGGTGCCGACTACCTGTCCCTCGGGAGAAGAAGCCCTCGAGAAGATCGAGCAAGTCGACCCGATTCTCGTTCTTATGGATATCAAGCTCCAGGGGGACCTCGACGGCCTTCAGACCGCCGAAGTAATCCGGAGCCGGTATCACACCCCGGTTATCCTCCTAACCGCCTACGCGGACGAAGACACCATTCAACGGGCTAAGATTACCCAGCCCTTTGCCTATATCATCAAGCCCTTCGAGGAGCGGGAGCTCCGGACGGCGATCGTCATTGCCCTCTACCGCCACGAGATGGAGCAGAAGGTCTCGGAGCGGGAGAAGCTCTTCTCGACGACCCTCAACAGCATCGCCGACGGTGTGGTGGTAACCGATTCCGACTCGACCATCAATTTTGCAAACCCCGTCGCAACGGGCATGCTCGGTGGAGGTGCAGGGGGCTCCCTCGTGGGTTTGTCCCTCGACGATCTCGCCGGTATCGAAGAACGGGAGCTTCGAACCCGGGAAGGGGAGCGGCGGGCCCAGACCTTCTTGGTGGTTCCCGATCAACCGGATCGGCCGGTGGAGCACACCGTGACCCCCCTCGTCGACGAGAACAGCCGTACAACCGGTTCCGTCTGGGTCTTTCGGGACGTCACCCGGCGCCTCGAGTCGGAGAATGCTCTCGAGGAGTCGAACGCCCAGCTCCGGCAGGCGCAGAAGATGGAGGCCGTCGGCCGGCTGAGCGGAGGTATCGCCCACGATTTTAACAACCTTCTTACCGTAATCATGGGCTACTCAAAGCTGATCGGGCAGCAACTCTCGGACCTTCCCCCTTGCGCCGCCGAAGCGATCAAGAACGACGTGGACGGCATTCAGAAGGCGGCGCAGAGATCGGTCACTCTTACCCGGCAGCTCTTGGCGTTTAGCCGCCATCAGATTATGGACCCGAAGGTCTTCAGTATAAACGGCGTTATCCAAGATGTGGAGAAGATGGTCAAACGCCTCCTCACCGAGCGTGTTCGGACCTATCTTTCGCTTCACGCCCGGCCGGACACCGTATTCGTCGACCAGGGGCAGATCGAGGTGCAGGTGGCCGTCCGCGAGCACCACGCCCT
>CAYPUT010000066.1:7610-14709 GCA_964413945.1 uncultured Spirochaetaceae bacterium | reverse complement strand
CTCCCGCTCCGGCGGTCGGCGGGCGCCCCGGCGTGTCGTCACCGGCTTCCATTATGGCTTCTTCGAGCTCGGTAAGAAAAAGCGGGTTGTCGTAGGCGGCCCGGCCGATCATTACCCCGTCGAGGCCGTGACTCAAGTGCTCCGCCGCGTCTTCCACCGAGGCGATATGCCCGTTGGCTTCTATGACGAGCTCGGGGAAGTCCGCCTTCAGACGATAGACGTCGTCGTAGCGCAGGGGAGGAACCTGTCGGTTCTCCTTCGGCGAAAGACCTGCGAGAACGGCGATCCGGGCGTGAACGATAAATCGCCGAACCCCGACCGCCGCGACCGTTTCTACGAACGCTTTGAGCTCCTCGTAGCTCTCCCGCCCGTCGATTCCGATCCGGTGCTTAACGGTTACGGGCCTGTCGGTCTCCCGCTGCATCGCGGCGACAATGTCTGCCACCTGTTTGGGCCGGGCCATCAGACAGGCGCCGAACGCGGCCTGCTGCACTTTGTCGCTCGGGCATCCGACGTTCAGGTTGTACTCGTCGTAGCCGTAGGCCTCGGCGATGGCAACGGACCGGGCGCAGGCTTCCGGGTCGTCGCCTCCGATCTGGAGCACCAAGGGATGCTCCACGGCGTCGTGGGCGAGAAACCGCTCCTTGTCGCCGAAGAGGATCGCCCCGGTCGTGACCATCTCGGTATAGAGAACCGTCCGGGAAACGAGCCCCCGGACGAAGTAGCGGTAGTGTCGATCGGTGTACTCCATCATCGGAGCGACACTTACTCGCATAGAAGAATCACCTTACCCGTGGTCTTTCTTCCCTCGAGAAGCTCGTGCGCCTTCCGCGCTTCCGATAGGGGCACCTCGGTCCCTATTCTCAAGGTGAGCTTTCCCGAGCGGATCCACTCAAAAACCTGCCTACCCCGCTCCTCGAGCTCTTTCCGGGTGCCGGCGTAGTGGAAGAGAGACGGCCGCGTAAGGTAGAGGGAGCCTTTTTGGCCGAGAATCGCCGGATCGAAATCGGGAATTTTACCGCTGGACTGGCCGAAGGATACAAGGATGCCCCGTTGTCGGAGGCAGTCGAGGCTCTGAAAGAAAGTCGTCTTTCCGACGGAGTCGTAGACGACGGGGCAGCCGACGCCGTCGGTCTCCCGTTTGACCACCTCGACGAAGTCTTCCTCGGTGTAGCGGATGGTTACGTCGGCTCCCGCCTCCCGGGCGAGGGCGGCCTTCTCCTCGGTGGAAACCGTACCGAGAACCCGGGCCCCTCGCATCTTCGCCATCTGAACCAAAAGAAGGCCAACTCCCCCGGCGGCGGCGTGTACGACGACGGTATCCCCCTCCTGTATCGGATAGGTGCTATGGGACAGGTAGTGGGCCGTCATTCCCTGAAGGAGGGCCGCCGCCGCGGTGGGGAAGTCGACCCCATCAGGCACGCGGAGTAGATCGGATGCCGGAACGACGACGCGCTCGGCGTAGGAGAAGGGGACGTTCGTGTAGGCCACCCGGTCTCCCGGTTTAAACTCCCCGACGCCTTCGCCGACCGACTCCACCGTTCCCGCACCCTCGAGGCCGAGAATCCGTGGAAGCTCTATCGGGTAGAGCCCGGTCCGGTGGTAGGTATCGATAAAGTTGACCCCGGCGGCCGCGAGGCGCAGAAGCACCTCCCCGGCACCCGGCGTCGGATCCGGAACATCGGTATAGCTCAGGACTTCCGGACCGCCATGCTTCTCTATTTGAATCGCTTTCATCGTTCAAAGATACAAAGTTTCGTCGATTCTTTGAATAATCCCCGACCCGATACACTCGTCGTCGAGATAGAAAACGGCGAACTGCCCGTCGGCGATTCCCCGCTCGGGGCTCGCAAGCTCGACGATACCCCGGGTCGGGTCCCCGGCGTCGACTTCGAGGCGCCCGGAGAGAAACCCGGGGCCGTGGCGCACCTTGAGCCGCATCGAGATCTCCCGGGCCTCGGAAAGAAGCTCCCGGCCGGTTCCCAAACGGTTAATCCCCCGGACCGCGAAGCGGCGGGTCCGGAGATCGCCCTCGGTCTCGGCGTGGGCCACGAGCACCCGGTTTTCCGGGACATCCTTGGCAACGACGTACCAAGGACCGCCCCCGAGACCGAGACCCTGCCGTTGCCCGGGGGTGTAGAACCAGTGGCCCCGGTGGGAGCCGAGAATGTTACTGGTAGCAACATCGACAATCGGCCCCGTCTTTTCCCCAAGATGGTGGCCTACAAAGTCGCGGTAGCGGATTTTTCCGAGAAAGCAGATTCCTTGACTGTCGGGGCGGTCCCGGTTGGGAAGGTTCCACCTCCGGGCCCGCTTTCGAACCTCCGCTTTCGTAAAATATCCGAGGGGAAAGTGGGCCCCTGCAAGCTGTTCCGGGGAGAGGCGGGAGAGGAAGTAGGTCTGATCCTTGACGGGGTCAGGTGCCCGAAAGAGCCTCGGGCCCCCGGGGCCGGCTTCGGCGGCGGCCTCCAACCTGGCGTAGTGCCCCGTTGCTATGCGCAAACCGGAGCCCGCGGATCCCACCTCCTGCGGAAGTGCCTCGACGAAGGCCTTGAACTTGATGTCGGCGTTGCAGAAGAGGTCCGGGCTCGGCGTCCGGCCGAGGCGGAGCTCGTCGAGAACGTAGGAGACGACCTTCTCGTGGTATTCCCGCTGAAGAGAAACGACCCGGAGCGGCACGCCGAAGGCGTGTGCGACGGCCTCGGCGTAGCTTAGATCCTCCTGCCAGGGGCAGTTGCCGAGGTAGGACAGCTCGTCCTCCAACCAGACTTTGAGATAGTAAGCTTCTATCGGTTCGGAGGTCTCTTCCCGGAGGAGCCCCAGGGCAACCGAGCTATCGACCCCTCCGGAGAGCAGAACGGCGAACATCGGCTGATTATAGACGGAAGCCCCTTCCAACCGATACCCTTACTCCCCGAAGGAGCATCTCGGAATGGCCAAACGAACCATAGGAACACCGGCAACCGACGAGTCGGAGGCGGCCCTCGCCGAACGGAAGAAACGGCACCTCGAAATTTGCCTCGACGCCTCTCACTATGTGGTGGAGTGCGGGAGCGCCTGGTTCGAGCACCTGACGCTTATCCACACCTCCCTTCCGGAGCTCGCTACCGAGGACCTCGATACCCGGACGACCTTTCTCGGACACGAGGTCGCCCTTCCGATCCTTATTTCCTCGATGACCGGGGGAAGCGACGAAGGCTACCGTGCCAACAAGGACTTAGCCAGAGCCGCCCAGGAGGCGGGAATCCCCGTCGGGATGGGCTCGATTAGGATTCTGTTTCGAAAACCGCAAGTCTTCGAGCACTTCTATCTGAAGAAGTACGCCCCGGATGTGCCGGTTATCGCAAACCTGAGCGCGGTACAGCTTCGAGATCTTCCGGTTAACGACGTTACCGAGCTTTTGAAACGCCTCGAGGTGCAGGGCCTCGTGGTCCACCTCAATCCGGGGCAGGAGCTCTTCCAGACCGACGGCGATAGGGACTTCCGGGGCCTCTACGACACCATCGCCCGGTATACCGACATATCGCCGGTCCCGATCCTGGTCAAGGAGACCGGCTTCGGCATCCGCCCGGCGGCTACCCAGGCCCTGCTCTCCCTCGGCGTGGAGTACGTAAACCTCGCCGGCTCGGGAGGAACGAACTGGGTCAGCGTAGAGGGCTACCGACACGATGAGTGGGGACGGGCCCCGGAAGACTTCGCGACCTGGGGGCTTCCGACGGCGCTGCTCCTCGACGCGACGCCCACGACTTTCGGCCGGGTTATCGCCTCCGGGGGTATCCGCACCGGACTCGACGTGGCCAAGGCGACGGCGCTCGGAGCGGCGATGTCGGGCCTCGCGCTTCCCTTTATCCGGGCGGTCTTCGAAAAGGGGGTCGACGGCGTCTTGGCAAAGATCGCGGAGCTCCGGAAATCTCTCGAGACCGCGATGCTCCTGACCGAATCCCGAGACATCCCCACCCTTCAAGGGGCCCCGCTCCTCCGGAGCCTGGAGTTCAGCCACCAGGTGGAACAGCTGTCCCGGATCGAGATGGGCGCCCGGTGAGGGAGGTCGTCGCCCAGGCGTCCCCGAACCTCGCGTTGGTCAAGTATTGGGGAAAGGCCTCGGTCGAAGAGAACCTTCCGGCGACACCGAGCATTGGGATTACCTTGAACGATCTTTCGTCCGAGGTGTCGGTGGCCGAGAGCTCTGCCGGGGACCGGGTGGTCGTCGACGGCGAGATCCAAGAGCTCCCTCGCTTCCGCCCCTTTCTCGACGCCCTCCGGGCCCGGGGAAACACCGGCTCCTCTTTCTCGGTGGAAGGAACCAACAGCTTTCCCGGCGGAGCGGGTCTCGCGAGCTCCGCCTCCGGGTTCGCAGCGGCCGCAAAGGCGGGGCTTCGCCTCTTGGACCTGGACGACGGCGAGAGGGCGGTCTCCTCCCTGGCTCGAATCGGGTCCGCGTCGGCGGCCCGGTCCGCCTACGGCGGGATCTGCCGGTTGGACCGGGAATCGGAATACGCCGAGCCGCTCCACGACGAGACCTGGTGGCCACAGCTGCGCCTTTTGGTTGCGGTCGTCGCCCGGGGTAAAAAGCCGGTCTCCTCCCGGGTTGCGATGGAACGGAGTCGGCAAACATCGCCCTACTACGAAGCCTGGGTCGAGACCGCCCCGGAAATCGCCCGGAGGGCGGCGGATGCCATCGCCCGGCGGAACCTCGACGGCCTCGGCAACGCGATGCAGCAGAGCTACCTGGGCATGTTCGGGACCATGTTCACCTCGGTTCCTCCGGTCGTCTACTGGCTCCCCGAAAGCGTCGCTATCCTCCGGCTCTGCGCCTCTCTCCGGGAGGCGGGAATCCCCGCGTGGGAAACCATGGATGCGGGACCCCAGGTCAAAATTCTCACGGTCGAAGCGCACAGCCGCGCGATTCGGGACGCCATCGAAAGCCTCGGGATGACCGACCGGGTGCTGGAGACCCGGCTCGGGGGTCCTCCCCGGATTCTCCGGGGAAGGTGAGGCGCGAATGAGCCCGGTAGCCTGCCTCGGGGCCTCGGCTCCGAGCAACCTTCTCCTCTTCGGAGAGTATGCCGTAACCGTGCCCGGGGGCTTGGGCATCGCCTGCGGCCTCGAGCCGCGGGTCTCCGGTGTCATCGAAGAGGCGCCGAGCTTCTCTATCCGGGGCACCACGGGGCACGGGAGCTTCGACTGGGGGCTCAAGGACACCGACACCAGAGACACCGCCCCCCCGGATCTTCTCTCGGCCTGCGTCCGGACGGCCGCCGGCGCCACGGCCTTTGATACCGCCAACCTGCGCGCGCTGGAGCATAGCATTACCGTCGATTCGTCGGCTCTCTACCGGGAGAACGGCACCAAACGGGGTCTCGGCTCCAGCGCGGCGGTGGCGGTGGTCTTGAGCGCACTCCTTCTCTACCTCTTCCGCCGGTCTCTCCCCCCGGCCGACGACGTCTTCGGCGTCGCCCTCCGGGCCCACCGGGCGAGTCAAGGGGGCCGGGGGAGCGGCTACGACGTCGCCGCGTCGACTTTCGGCCGGCTCGGCCTCTTTGAAGGGGGCGGGGCCCCGGGCTGGCGCCCCCTTTCGCCCGACTGGTTGCCGGCGATCTCCCTCCACCAGGGCCCGGAGGAAGTGTCGACGGCGCCGGCTATCCGGCGCTTCGAAGCCTGGAGAAAGGCCGCCCCGGAGGAGTTTCGGGCCTATCTGGAAGCTTCGAACCGTGGTATTGTACAGGTGGCCCACGCGAGCTCCTGGAAAGAAGCGGCGCCGGCGGCAGGTAAGCTCTCGGCCCTCGGGAGAGAGCTCGGGAACTATCTCGATACCCCGGCGGAAGTTCCACCGGCACTTCGCACTTGCCGAGGGGAAGAAAATCGCTCATCTTTAGGACCGGAACCGACGATGACAAAAGCCGTCGGGGCCGGAGGGGAGCTGTTTGTCCGTTTCGGCGCGGGGGAGTCGCACCTGCGACTCGCGGAGGGTATACGGTGGCATACATAGGCAGGGCCTGGGGTAAGCTTCTTCTCTTCGGTGAGCACGCCGCCGTCTACGGCTATCCCGCGGTAGGCCTGGCCCTCCCCGAGACGATGGAGGTCGAAATTACCCCCGAGGGCACCCCGCCGGAGCCCGGAGAAACCTTTTTCCGGCCCGACATGCCCCCCTTCAGTTCGATGGTCCGGGCCCTGGAGACGCTCTTCCCTCCGGTTTCCGCCGGCGGCATACTCGACCGACTGCGGGGAGGCGTCCGGATAATGTCGAGCATTCCCCAGTCCCTAGGCTACGGCTCCTCCGCGGCCCTCTGTTCCGCCTTTTCCCGGGCGGCTCTCAACGTCCTTGCCGACGTGGGAATCGTCGCAACCGAGCAGGACGTCTGGCGTATCGCGAACAGCCTCGAGCGCGTGTTCCACGGCACGCCTTCGGGAATCGATACCGGATTGGCTACTCTCGGCGGAATTCAGGCCTTCTATTTCGGCACTTCGGATCTCCACTCCGAGCTCCCCTCGGCGACTCCTCTTCCCTCATTTCCCTTTGCCATGGTAACCGGTGCGGTTCCCCGGGAGGCCTCGACGAAGAATCTTGTCGGGACGCTCAGACGCAGAATCGAGGCCGGCGACTCCGAGGTGCAAGAGCGTTTGAAGTCTCTCGGGAGAGTGGCGGAGCGCGGTATCGAGGTGATTCGAGATTCCGAAGCGGACCATGCCGGAGAGATCGGCAGGCTGGCGACCGAAGCCCACGCGGGCTTAAGGAGCTTGGGACTGAGTACCGACCACCTCGAGATCGCTCTTGACACCGGGATGGACGCCGGCGCTACCGGCGGAAAGCTGAGCGGTGCCGGAGGCGGCGGGGCGTTCTATCTGATGTTTCGAAATACCGAGGAAGCCCGGACCGCCTACGGAGCCCTCCGGGAATCGTTCCGCCGTTACCCCGAAAGCGACCAATGGCCCCTACGTGTGTTTCAAGCGAAGAACGGGACGGTCTGCCGGGTGGCGGCTTAGAGCCACGGCTCCAACCGGGCTTCCACCTCGGCAACGTCACCCCGCGTTCACCCTCTAACTCAGGTCGAACTTCCCGGTGGAGTTCAAATCGTCAAAGGCAACCTTGAGCCGGTCG
>CAYPUT010000066.1:0-7510 GCA_964413945.1 uncultured Spirochaetaceae bacterium | reverse complement strand
CAGGTCGAACTTCCCGGTGGAGTTCAAATCGTCAAAGGCAACCTTGAGCCGGTCGACCACTCCCTTCTCACCGAGGTGGAGCCAGGCCCGGGGATCGATCTGCTTCTTGTTCGGCTTGTCGGGTCCTTCGGGATTGCCGATCTGCGACCTCAGGTAGCCGTCGTACTTATCCATGTACTCTTTGACCGGGTGGGTGAAGGCCCACTGGGTGTCGGTATCGATGTTCATCTTGACGACGCCGTAGGTGATCGCTTCCCGGATGTCTTCCCGGGAGGATCCGGAACCGCCGTGGAAGACCAGGGTAAGAGGCTTCTCTCCGGTGTTGCGCTCGGCCTTGATCTTCTCCTGGGAGTGCTTGAGAATCTCCGGACGCAGCTTGACGTTTCCGGGCTTGTAGACGCCGTGGGTGTTCCCGAAAGCAGCGGCGACGATAAAATTGCCGACCCCCTTGAGCGTGTCGTAGGACTGCAGAACCTCCTCCGGCTGAGTGTAGAGCCGGGCGTTATCGACGGCGGTATTGTCCACCCCGTCCTCTTCGCCCCCGGTAACCCCCAGCTCGAACTCGAGGGTCATATCGATCTTGCTCATCCGGGCCAAGTACTCCTTGCAGATTGCCAGGTTCTCTTCCAGCGGCTCCTCGGAGAGATCCAGCATGTGAGAGCTGTAGAGCGGTTTCCCGTTCTCTTTGTAGTACGCCTCGCCGGCGGAGAGCATTCCATCGACCCAGGGAAGAAGCTTCTTCGCACAGTGGTCCGTGTGAAGAATAACCGGGACGCCGTATTTTTCCGCGACGATCCGGATGTGGTGAGCCCCGGCGACGGCGCCTGCGACCGCCGCGTCCTGTCCGCTATTATCCAGAAACTTGCCGGCGTTAAAGAGGGCGCCGCCGTTTGAAAACTGAATGATGATTGCCGACGACGCTTCCCGGGCGGCGGCCAAAGCGGCGTTTACGCTGCTCGATCCGATAACGTTGACCGCCGGTAAGGCGCACTCGACCTCTTTGCAGTAGGCGTAGAGCTCCCCAACTGCGCTCCCCGTTACGATCCCCGGCTTGAGTTTGAGCTTGTCCATATTCTTCTCCTATTCGTTCGGCGCACGCCGGCGCTGAAGACTCGCCATAAGACGTGCGAACATATTCCGCGGCAACAACCGTGCCGCCCAGTCACCGATTCCGTACCACTGGTAGAATGCAACCGTACGCTTTCTTCGGGCTACCCGGTACGCCCACCGGGCCACCGTTTCCGGGGTTTGCGTCCTCGTAATCCGATAATACCGTTCTTGATCGAAACCCGCCACCCTCTGAAACCCGGTAGCGATCGGTCCCGGACAAACCGTCGTGACGGAGATACCCCGGGGGCGAAGCTCCTCGGCCAAAGACACCCCGAGAGACAGAACGTAGGATTTGGATGCGTAGTAGGTCGCCATCCGGGGCCCCGGCAGGACCGCCGCCACCGACGCGACGTTCAGAATCGTCCCGCCGGCTTCGATCGAGTCGATGAGGGCCCGGGTGAGGATGGTCAACCCTTCGACGTTCAACCGGAGAATAGTGCGGAGCACACCGGCGTCCGCCTCGGCGAAGGGACCGATATCCCCCCTTCCCGCGTTGTTCACCAGCATCCGGAGCGAACCGCCGTTGGCCCGAAGGGTATCGACGACCGAAGCGATCCCCTCCGGCGTCTCGAGATCCGCCGCCACCGGAATGACGGACCCTCCCGGGGCCTCCCGCGCCAGATTCTGCAGCGCCTGTTTGCGCCTGGCGACCGCGAGAACCCGGTAGCCGTCCTCGGCGAGAAGGTAAACCAGGGCCCGGCCGAGCCCTTCGGAGGCGCCGGTAACCACGCACAGTGGATGGGAGGATTCTTGGGCGTTCACGACTCTCTACTATCACCGGGAAGAATCGATTGTGGCAAGGGCGCTCCTTTCGCTACTCTGGTGCCGATGGCCAAGCGACTGCTCTTTGTCGAACCGTTCTACGGCGGATCCCACCGGCAATTCGTCGACGCACTGCGAGCCCGGAGTAGCTGGGAGATCGAGCTTGTGACGATGCCCGCGAGGTTCTGGCGGTGGCGCCGGCGGCTATCCGCCTTCGAGATCGCCCGCCGGATGGGAGAGCGGAACCTAAGCCCCGGGGACTTCGACCTTGTCGTCGCAAGCGACTACGTCGATATCGGCGACCTGAAGGCGCTCTGGGGGCGGCGCACCCGGCCCGGGGCACACCCGGCGAGGCCCCGCTCCGCGCCGCCCCCCGGCCGGCCGGCCCTTCCGCCGGTTTTCTGGTACTGTCACGAGACGCAGAGTACCTACCCCCTCCCGAAGGGGCAAACCGTGGGGGCGGACATCGTCGCGACCGACATAAGAAACGCCCTCCACGCAGACGCCATCGCCTTTAACTCCGAGTTCCACCGCGACGCCTTTCTAAAGGTTTACCGGAGTCACGCGAGACTCCTCCACCGCTGGGAGCCGGAGTGGGAAATCGAACCGGTGGAGCACAAGACCCGCGTCCTCTACCCAGGCATCGAGTGCCCCGGGCCCGGCCCCTCGCGCCGGGAAGCCGGCGAGACAGCAGGAAATCCCATCGTCCTCTGGAACCACCGGTGGGAGTACGATAAGAACTTCGGCGCCTTCTTTCGAGCCGCCTCTCGCCTCGCCGCGAAGGGCCTTCCGTTTCGCCTGGCGATCCTCGGGGAGAACCCCCAGGCCAAACCCCAAACCTTCCTCCGGGCCCAAACCGAGCTCGCGGAACGCCTCGTGGCTTTCGGGTACACCAAAGACTCCGAGACTTACCGCCGGTGGCTCAGAAAAAGTGACATCGTAATCTCTACCGCGATTCAAGAAAACTTCGGCATTGCGGTTTTGGAGGCAATGAGCGAAGGCTGCATCCCCCTCTTACCCCGGCGCCTCTCTTATCCCGAAATCCTCCCGGAGTCGCTCCACGCACCGTGTATCTACGAGAACGACGGCGAGCTCCAAGAGAAATTGGAGGGGATCCTCCGGTCCCTCTCGTCCGCCGGAACCCCGCGCACCCCCACAGACCCCCCGGTCCGCCGGGCGGTCGCGGAAGCGGCTCGCCGTTACTGCTGGGACCGGCGGATCGTCGACTTTGACGACTGGTTTGAGGGCGTCAACAGGCCGGCTGATACCTAATGCGTTTCGTGAGAATCTGGTAATGCCAAGCGGAGATCCCCGCCTCGAAGGGTGAACCCTCGGAAGACAGATAGTCGAGGCCGAGTTGCTGGTTGGCCACGGGACGTTTTACCTGGGGAAAGACGACGAAGTCGTAGTCTTCGAGCCGGCCGTAGGAGCGCATGCCTCCGGGTGGTTCCGGAAAGAACTCGTGGAGCGTCAGCGCCAAGAGCTTGGGCCCCTGGGTGTACTTGAGAACGGCCGTCTTTCTCGACAGCTCTTCTTCCGACTCGATGTAGAGAATGCTCCCGTAGACCGCCGACGTCCCTTGGACAACCAGATCGAAGTCGGTATCCAACAAGCTCGGCGAATCCGGCCCGAGGAGGGTGTAGGTAACCGGGTCGAAGCGCCCTTCGGCTACATGGAGCTCGATGAGGTTTCCGGCCTTGTTGGGATGAGACAGAGCCTCGACCACCCCGAGGTTGTGCGTGTGGATCTCCAAGGGCTGGTGCGATTCGGCTACCCGGTCTCGCAAGACTTCCGCCAAGTGGGCGACGGTAGTCCCGGCCCCGAGGAAGAGCCGCGTCCGCTCCTGTGGCGTGCTCAACTGCCGCTCGATCAGGTCGGCGACCCCGTTGACGACGCGAATCTTCTCCGCCTGGTGCAAGTGGCGCTTCTGGACGAAGCCAAGGAGGTAGGGGGTGACACTCAAGGATTCGGCGTCGTTACCATCCCGGGTTTTTTCGAAGAGGCGGACGCCGATCCGTTCTTCGTACTTTCGGACCTGGGTATAGATCCACTTGCTGTTCTGCCGGGGAGCACCGCTTCGCCGGGCGAGCTCCTCGCGAAGCCGGTCTAAGGAAATGGCTATGCCGTGGATCGACGAAATGCCCCGGACATACGCTTCTTCCCAGAACAGAGAGAAAACTAAGTCCACCAACTCGTCTTTACTGAGGCGCTGCTTCGGCATTCACTACTCCCCAGGGTAACCTGCCTCCCGGAGATTAGACTTTGGTTAGCTGATAGCTAGTTTATGCCTAATTCCCGGCTCCCACAAGAATTTGAAGAAGGTGGGTCGGCTTCTTTAGAGTTTGTACGGATATCGAAAACAACAAACACGAAGGAGGTGTTTCATGAAGAAAGTACTGACCGTTATCTTTTTGGTGGTGATGGTTACCTCACTGGCGATGGCCGGCGGTGCCGGCGAGACCAGTGGAGCCGAGGAGACGGTAACGCTTACCATTGCCGGACGCGATGGGGCCTACGGCGAGGCGATGGCATTGGCGGCGGCCGCCTACAGCGAAGAGAATCCGAACGTCGAGTTCGAGATCCTTCAGCTTTCCGGTTCGGCCCTCTTCGAGCAAACCGTCGTAGATCTCCGGAGCGGAGCGGGATCCTACGACATCATCCTGATCGACGACCCGAACGCGCCGCAGTACATGGCCGCGGGGTGGCTCGCGGACCTCGACGAGATGTATTCCGCCCGGGGAATGAGCCTCGATGCCGACTTTATCGAGTCGGCGGTGGGTGTGGGGCGGTTCCCCGCGAACAGCGGCGCGCTCTACGCGCTTCCCCACGTGGGAAACGTCGAGCTCTTTGCCTACCGGACCGACCTGTTCGGAAAGCACAATCTTTCGGCCCCGGACACCTGGAACCAGGTTCTCGCGGCGGCCGAGGTGCTCTCGGAGAACGAGGAAGAGATAACCCCGGTACTCTTCCGCGGTTCGAAGGGCAACCCGATCGTGACCGGCTTTCTGCCGATCCTCTGGGCTTTCGGCGGTGACGTCCTCGACGAAAACGGAAACGTCGTTCTCGACTCCCCCGAGTCCCTCGCGGCCCTGGAGTTCTTCTTGGCCTTGAGCGAGTACGCCCCGGAGGGTGTTGCCAACTATCAGAGCGCCCAGGTCCGGGACGCCCTCTACAACGGGAGCGGTGCCATCGCCATCGAGGTGTGGCCGGGATGGATCGCCAACATCAACAATCCTGCCGAGTCCGCGGTGGTGGGAAACATGGAGATCAGGGCCCATCCGGGACAGGTGCGCGGCTCCTCGCCGATGATCGGAATCTGGCTTGCGGCCATACCGGAATCGTCGGAGAACAAGGATGCGGCCTTCGACTTTTTGGCCTTCCTGACCAGCGAAGAGATGCAGGAACGGATTGCCATGGAAGCCGGCGTACCCCCGACGCGGGTGAGCGTCCACCAGGTCCCCGCGCTCCAGGAGAAGTACTTCTGGTACCCGGCTCAGCTCGACGGTCTCCAGAACGGGGTAGCCCGTCCCCGGACCAACCAGTGGGCCGAGATAGAGGCCGCCTTGGGAGACTACCTCCAGCGCGCGCTTATCGGTGACCTGTCGGCGGTCCGCGCCCTCCGGGAAGCGGACGACCGTATCCAGGACATCGTAAACTAAGCATCGGATTCGATTTTCTATCGACGGACGGGGGTCACCGGCTGACCCGCCGTCCGTTTTTTGCATGGGCGTATCATCATGAGTAGTCTGCAACGTCGTCACCCCGAGTTCTACTATCTCCTCGCAGCTCCGACGGTCCTCGTCGTGTTCTTTCTTACGGTCTACCCGAGCCTCACGGTCTTCTCCAATTCCCTGTTCGAATACGACTACATCGCCGGCACGCGGGTCTTTAACGGGCTGGAGAACTACCGGTCGATTCTCGCCGATTCCCAGTTCCGCCAATCGGTCGTCAACACCACCGTCTTCGTGGCGCTGGCGGCGACCCTCGAGACGGCTCTGGGATTCCTTCTGGCGCTTCTCTACTACGAGCCCTTCCGGGGGCGGAGAACCCTGGCGACGGTTACCGTTTTTCCCATGATGCTCTCCACGATGGTGGTAAGCGCAACCTGGCGGACGCTCTTCCATTTTAACATCGGGCCGATCAACTCGCTGCTCCGCTCTCTCGGAGCACCACCCGTCGGGTGGTTGATAAACCCGGATATCGCGCTCTTGTCGGTCGTCATCGTCGACGTCTGGCAGTGGACCCCCTTTGCCTTCATCATTCTCCAGGCGGCCCTCCAGACCATTCCCCGGGAGTATCTCGAGGCGGCTCGGATCGACGGCTGCGGGACCTCGGGGGTTATCCTCCACGTCGTCATCCCCCTGATGCGTCCCCACCTGTTGATGGTCGCCCTTCTGAGAACCATCGACACCTTCCGGCTCTTTGCGAAGGTCTTTGCCCTTACCGGCGGAGGCCCGGGAAACGCCACCGAGACCATCTCCTACTACATCTACCGGGAGGCGTACCGCTACTTCAACCTCGGGCGAGCCGGGGCCGCCTCGGTAATGGCGTTCCTGGTTATCGCTCTCGTGGCAGCGGTCTACATTCCCCGGCTGCTGAAGGAGGAGGGAGCATGACCCGCCGCCTTCAGCCGGATCGCGTTATCCGCGCCGCCGCCCTCATCATTTTTTTGGTTCTGACGGTCTTGCCTCTCTATTGGGTCCTCATTACGAGCCTCAAGACGTCCCGGGAGGTAATCCTTCCGAACCCAACCCTCTTTCCTCGGACTATCACCCCGGCAAATTTTCGGGAGGTTATCGAGGACGGGGTCTTGCGGAACTTTGCAAACACGCTCTTCGTCGCCGGCCTCTCGACCGCGATCTCCATTACCCTCGGGTTTACCGCCGCCTACGCCTTGGTCCGGTACCGTTTTCCGTTGAGGTTCAACAACCTGTTCCTGGTGTGGGTCCTCGTGGTCAAGATTCTGCCGCCGATGGTTCTCTCGGTACCCCTGTACGAGTTCTTCGCCCGGGCCGGCTTCCTCAACAGCTTGGTGGGCCTCGCCCTGGTCTATCAGGTCTACACGCTTCCCTACGCCCTCTGGATCCTGGTCGGTTTTGTCCGCGGAATTCCTCGAGAGCTGGAGGAGGCGGCGGAGATGGACGGTGCGGGCCCCGGGACCACCTTGCTCTGGATTATGCTGCCCCTCTCCGCCGGGGGAATCGCCGCGACGAGCATCTTTAGCGCGATTATGGCCTGGGACGAGTTTCTCTTTGCCCTCCTCTTTCTCCGGCGGCCCCGGCTCCTGACCCTCCCGTTGCGCATCGTCAACTACATCACCGAATACGAGACCGAATGGGGGCCCCTTATGGCCGTCGGCGTCCTCGCCTCCATCCCTCTGCTGCTTCTGACGAGCTTCGTCTACCGAAGGCTCTCCGAGGGATTCACGGCGTCATTAAAGTGAGGTGACAGGATGAGGCGTCCCCTTCTTATTGCCCACAGCGGCTTCGCGGACACGCCCCCCAATTCCCTGGCCACGATCGCGGTGGCCAGGGCAGCCGGAGCCGACGGCTTGGAGTTCGACGTTCAGTGCAGCGCCGACGGAGCCCCAGTCCTGTCCCACGACCCTCGGGTGGTTTCCTCAGCGGGCCTCGAGCGC
>CAYPUT010000065.1:0-15146 GCA_964413945.1 uncultured Spirochaetaceae bacterium | reverse complement strand
GCTCCTCGGCCATCTCCTCGATGGGGGTCTCCCCGAGGATACCCATGTAGAACGATAGGGGGTGTCCGTAAAAGGCTACGACGTCGGCGTTGTCGATGACGCCGGGAATCGGCAGGGGCTCCTGACGGTAGTTCCAGGGCTCCGATACCACAGGAGCGGATACCGGAGCGGGTGCCGGAGCGTCGGCCCGCGCGGGTTCCGGGGGTGGGACCAAGTCCGGCGTGCCGTCCTCGGCGTGGAGCACCGAATCGGTCGAGGTGTCGGCGCTCCCCTGCCCGGCGCTCCCCGACACGGGGGCCTCACGGCCCGAATCGGCGACGGCGGGGTCGGCCTCCTCGGCCTCCGGCTTGGAGCCCGGCTCCGGAGAATCGGCCTCCGGCGGGGTTTCGGCTTCCGGCCGGGACCCCTCTTCTGCAGGGGGCTCGGCCTCGGGGGCCCTGGCGTCCCGGGCCGGGGCTTCGGACGGGACGGATGCAACCGCCGGAGCGTCCGCGGCTTCGGGCTCCGGCGGCTCCCCGGTGGCGCACCCGGCGAAAGGAAGCAGAATTGCGACAGTCAGGAGAACCAGCCTCATTCTCATGTTATCGGCAAGCCTATAGCGAGTTTGCAAAATGCTCAACCGGCGGCTATAGTGGGGGAACGTGGTAAAGCGCCTCGGGCTCACAGCGGCGGTTTTCCTGATTTTCTCATCATGTGGCCCTTCCCAAAGCGAACGCCTCACCTCCCTGGAAACCAAGGTGCGAAACCTTGCCGAGCTCCACACCTTCGAGCAGACGTACCGGGACGTGGTGTATCTCGGCGAGCAGCGGGAGTTTCTCTTCTTCCGGACCATGGACCGGCAGCTTCTCTTTTCGGTAAACATCCGGGTCCGCGCCGGGGTAGACCTTCGGCAGGGAGTCCGGGTGCTCCCGGGAGAGGACCGCCGGAGCGTCTTCGTCGAAGTGCCCGCTCCGACCATCCTTCTCGTAGACGCCGACGAAGAGTCGATCTCCCAGTACTTTGTCCGGGAACGGGGCGGTGCGATCGGTTGGCTCGAGGTGGGGGCCGAGATCGAGGCGGCCAAGGACCAGGTAATCTCCGACGCCGTAAACCGGGGAATCCTCGACCGCGCCGGGGAGAACGCCCGGGAAGTTCTCGAGAACATCTTCTCGCAGGCCGGATTTGAAAGCGTAACCATCACCTTCGGGGACCCGGCACCGAGGGATTTGGAGGGATAGGCGTGAAGATACGCCTGGTTAGTACCCTGGCACTGATCTTCCTGATCCTCGTTGCCGTATTGGCGACGCTTGTCTACACGGGGGTCGTCGAGACGCCGATGAGCCGGATCGCCGCAAACCTCGGGATCTTGCGGACCTCCCGGGTCGCATCGTCTCAGCTGATTCTTCGACAGCTTCGGGACGTGTTGTCCTTTCACTCCGTCGAGTACGTCTACCGGAGCGTCTTCCCCCACGACTACTATCCCGAAGGGGTCAACCTTACCCAAGTGCTCAACCGCCTGGCCCTGGACAACCGCCCTGCCGCGGACATTCTCTCGCCGGAAGAGCTGGACTATTGGGTAGCCTACAACCTGGCGAACGACGTGGGCCTCCGGGCTTCCCGGGACGAGTTTGTCGTGGTTACGGTCCGGGCTCGGGGAGGCTACGAGCTGGAAGGAACGGCCCTGGAGAGGGATTCGGTGGACGCGCCGGCAACCGGTCCGGGAGGAGCGTTCTCGGTAACCGAAGCAAGGGGCCCCGGCGACACGTCGATCCGGGTCTTGACGATTAGGCTCCCGGAGCCGGAAGTTGTGGATATCGTCGTGGAGGACGTGAACCCCGATACCTACCGGTACCCGGAAGTCGGCCTCCACCCGGAGGGATGGCAGCAGGTCGCAGCCTTTGTTTCCCGGCGCGTGGCGGCCCGGACAGTGGAAGAGGGAATCCTCGACCGGACCAGGGAGAACACGGAAGGCTTCCTCCGAAGCCTCTTCAAGGAGGCGGGGTACGATCGAGTCGAGTTTCGTTGACCCGAGGAACCACGCCGAAGGACTGGACGCCGAGACTTGCTTTCGCTATTATATAGTAAAGCCAATATATAAGGAGCAGGTATGCCCGAGCATTTGACCGTAGATACATTCAAAGAAAAGATATTCAACTACGACGTAAACAAGGAGTGGAGCTACGAAGGCGACCTCCCGGCGATTATCGACTTCTACGCCGACTGGTGTGGCCCCTGTAAGATGGTCGCCCCGGTTCTCGAGGAGCTTTCCGAAGAGTACGCAGGGAAGCTGCACATTTACAAGGTGGACACCGAATCCGAGCAGGAGCTCGCCGCCGCCTTTGGCATTCAGAGTATCCCATCACTCCTCTTTATCCCGGTGGACGACAAGCCGCAGATGGCCCAGGGTGCCCTTCCCAAGCCCTCCCTGGTAAAAGCCATCCAAGAGGTATTAAAGGTCGAATAGGTTGAGGTTTCGGTCGATTCGGAGTATTCTGAATCGACCGACTATGGACGAGTCCGAGCACCCTCCGTCATTACCGGAGCGTACGTGTTAGTTACGCTCCTTCTTATTCTCCTCTTCTTAATTCTTTCGTCGTTTTTTTCCGGAACCGAGACCGCTTTTACCTCCCTCTCGGACGCCCAGATCCACGCGATGCGGGATCAGTGGGGCCCCCGGGGGCGTATGGTCGCCGATCTTACCAGCAGGCCCCAGGTGCTGCTGACGACGGTTCTCACGGGAAACAACCTGATGAACATCGCCCTCTCGGTGATGGCGAGCGACTTTACGATCCGCCTCTTCGGCAGTAGCGCCCTCGGCGTTACCACCGGTGTTTTGACGCTGTTGATTCTCGTCTTCGGCGAGGTCGCCCCGAAGCAGCTCGCCTACGTCCACAACGAGTTCTGGGCCATCCATTCGGTTCGAACCGTCCTCTTCTTGACGGCCGTCTTCAAGCCGGTAAACTGGTTCGTCGGAGCCGTCGCGGTCTGGCTTACCCGCCTGACCGGGGCGACCCAGACCGGGACGCTAACCCGGGAGGGTATCGTCTACATGATAAAGCACGCCGAGTCCGTCGGAGTGCTGGAGAAGTTCCGCTCCACGATGGTTCAAAACGTCCTGCGGTTTACCGACGTTACCGCCCAGGCGATTATGACCCACCGAACCCGGGTCTTTAGCCTCTCGGAGACGGACACCGTGGAGGAGGCCCTTCCGAAAATCCACGAGCAGGGCTATTCCCGCATCCCGATCTACGCAGATCATCCGGAGAACATCGTCGGGGTCGTCCTTCTCAAAGAGCTCCTCGGTGCGATAACCGAAGGGCGGGGCCGGGCCCCCTTGAGGGAGATTATGGTCGACCCGATCTACATTCCCGAGACACGGCCGATCCATCAGATTCTCGCCCAATTCCACACCGAGGCGCTGAACATCGCGGTTGTCCTCGACGAATACGGAGGTGTGGCGGGGATTGTGACCACCGAGGACATAATCGAGGAGATTCTCGGGGAGCTCTACGACGAGCACGAGGTGAAGGAACGGCAGAAGATTACCCACCTCCAAAACGGCACCTACAGCGTCATGGCCGACATTCCCCTCTACAGCGTCAACGAATCGCTCAAGCTCGACATACCCCAGACCCGGGACGCCCAGACCCTAGCGGGCTACCTGACCGAAACGGCGGGGCACATCCCCGTGTCGAACGAGGTAATAGACACCCCCTTCGGCGAGTTCGTCGTCGAGAGCGTCTGGAAGAAGCGAATAGTCAGCGTCCGGTTTAACCGAAACCCCGACGTTGACGGCACGCAAGAGTCTTAGCTATCATTCGCGGCATGGCCAAGTACCCCTTTCCGGACATAGAAAAAAAGTGGCAGGACTATTGGGAGACGAACGAAGTCTTCAAGGCGACGGAGGACCCATCGTATCCTCCGGAGAAGCGCCGGTATGTCCTCGACATGTTCCCCTACCCTTCCGCCGCCGGACTCCATGTCGGTCATCCGGAAGGCTACACGGCGACGGATATCTACTGCCGTTACCTCCGGATGAAAGGGTACAACGTCCTCCACCCGATGGGATTCGACAGTTTCGGCCTCCCGGCGGAGCAGTACGCCATCAAGACGGGGACCCACCCCCGGGCCACCACCGAGAACAACATCAACCAGATGCGGGCCCAGATTAAGGCGCTCGGGCTCTCCTACGACTGGAGCCGGGAGATCTCGACCCACAAGGTCGACTACTACCGGTGGACCCAGTGGATCTTCCTCCAGCTCTACAACAAGGGGCTCGCGTACATGGCGGAGATACCCGTCTGGTATTGCGATGCCCTGGGAACGGTTCTGGCCAACGAGGAAGTGCTCCTTACCCCAGAGGGACCCCGGTCGGAGCGGGGCAACCACCCGGTCGAGCGAAAGCCCCTCCGGCAGTGGATGCTCCGGATTACCGCCTACGCGGAGCGACTCCTGGAGGATCTCGAGCCCCTGGAGTGGCCCGAATCGATCAAGGCGATGCAGCGCAACTGGATCGGCCGGTCGGAGGGGGCGAACGTGGTCTTTCCCGTGGCGGAGGAATCCCGGCCCAAGGATGCCGCCCCCGGCGAGCCGGTTATCGAGGTCTTTACCACCCGGCCGGACACCCTTTACGGGGCGACCTACATGGTCCTCGCGCCGGAGCACCCGCTGGTAGGCCGGATTACCACCGACGACCGCCGGCGCGAGGTCGAGGCCTACGTAGAGAAGTCTCGCCTCAAATCCGACCTCGAGCGGACCGACCTGGCGAAGAAGAAGAGCGGCGCCTTTACCGGTGCCTACGCGACAAACCCGGTTAACGGGGAACGGATACCCGTCTGGATCTCCGACTATATTCTGCTCTCCTACGGTACCGGCGCGATTATGGCCGTTCCGGCACACGACCAGCGCGACTTCGAGTTCGCCCAACAATTCGGCCTGCCGATTATCCCGGTGGTTCAAGCGCCGGAGGATCACGATCCGACGGTAGCCTTTACCGGAGACGGCGTCGGCATCAATTCGGGACAGTTCGACGGCCTTACGACACCGGAGTTCAAGAAGGCGATCATCACCTGGCTCGAGAAAGAGGGAAAGGGGACCCGGGCGATCAACTACAAGCTCCGGGACTGGATCTTCTCCCGCCAGCGCTACTGGGGAGAGCCGATTCCGGTGGTCCACTGCGGGGACGAAATCGTTTCCCTATCGACCGACGATCTCCCGCTAACGCTCCCGGAGGTCGAGAGCTACCAGCCGTCGGGTACCGGTGAGTCCCCCCTGGCCAAGGTTACCGACTGGGTAAACACGACCTGCCCGACCGACGGGAGTCCGGCAAAACGGGAAACCAACACCATGCCCCAGTGGGCGGGGTCCTGCTGGTACTTTCTGCGCTACCTCGATGCCCGTAGCACGGAGGCCTTGGCTTCCCGGGAGGCCATCGAGTATTGGATGCCGGTAGACCTCTACGTCGGCGGGGCGGAGCACGCGGTGTTGCACCTGCTCTACGCCCGGTTCTGGCACAAGGTTCTCTACGACATCGGAGTCGTGAACACCAAGGAGCCCTTCCTCCGCCTGGTAAACCAGGGGATGATCCTCGGCCCCGACGGCCAGCGCATGTCCAAGTCCCGGGGGAACGTCATCAACCCCGACGACGTTATCGCCGAATACGGCGCCGACACCCTGCGGCTCTACGAGATGTTCATGGGTCCCCTCCCGCAGGAGAAGCCCTGGTCGGTTCACGGAATCATGGGGGTCCATCGGTTTCTCGACCGGGTCTGGCGCCTCTCCGACCGGAGTATTCTGGACCGGGAGGCACCCGAGGCCCTCGAGCGACTCCTGCACAAGACCATCAAGAAGGTCGAAGAGGACACCGTCAACCTCGAGTTCAACACGGCGATCTCCCAGATGATGGTCTTCGTGAACGAGGCCTTCAAGGAAGAGCACCTCTACCGGTCCGCCTGGGAACGGTTTATCCTCCTTCTCGGTCCCTACGCTCCCCACCTTGCGGAGGAGCTCTGGGACCGCATGGGAAACAGCCCGTCTATCGCAAAGGTAGCGTGGCCCGAGTGGAACCCGGAGCTTATCAAGGACGAGGAAGTCGAAATTGTCATCCAGGTAAACGGGAAGGTCCGGTCGAAGCTCACGCTCCCGGTGGACCTTCCGAAAGAGGAGCTCCGGAAGCAGGCTCTGGCCCAGGACCGAATCCGGGAGATCACCGACGGGAAGGAGATCCGACGGGTTATCGTCGTCCCGAACCGTCTGGTAAACATCGTCCTCTAGCTCCGGCGGGTCAGAATCCCCGCAAGCCGACAATCGGATGCCCCGAGGGCTCGAAAGCGACGCTGAGGACGCGCCGGCCCCGGACCTCGGCGTACCGCGCTCCCCTTGCAGGCACGGCCAGCGCAAGAACCCCGGGACCTTCGATGACTCTGGTTCCCTCCTCCCCGAAGGGTTCGAGGGATATCCACCTCCCTTCCGGGAAGTAAACCTCCAGGGGTACTCTCTCCCCCTCCTTGATGTAGGTCGAGCGAAAGGCGTCCTCCGCGAGTTTCTCCACTATTCTATCGAAATCCACACCCCAGGGGTCCTCCCCGGCCCGCTCGCGGATCTCCCGGGAGAGCCGGGGCACGTTGAGGGCCTCGAACCCACTTCCGCCCACCGCAAGGCGCCGGAGGATGGTAGCGGTTACCCCGTCGTGCCAGTTTGCCGTCGCCCCGCCTCCGGAGGCGAGCCACGGAACCGCGGTCCCCGCCGGGGCGAGCAGGAGGCCCCGGTAGACCGGCCGGAGGAGTATCGCGACACCGCCGGCCTTCGGGAGCGCAAGGACCGCGGCCCCCGCCTCGAAGGCGTAGTCCCGGGTCCACCCCGAGCCGTCGGAGAACACGACCTCGACGGCGATCTCTAGCTCCGTTTCGAGGCTTTCCCATGGCTCCGGTAACCGCGGGAAATGCACCACCACCTCCCGCTCCGAGTCCAAGAGGGCGCAGCTTGTCGCGAGGAGCCCCGCGAGAAGGATAACAGCTCCCCGGAGGGGGCTGCGCCGCCCCGGCCGGCTGCCACGGTTCCGCCTCAAACAGTTGCGTTCCACATACTCAAAGACGCTTCTGGATTCTCTGCTGCTTCAACTCGAGCTTAAGATTGTTCCGAATTTCGAGAAGGATCTCCTGGTAGGCGGCGCTCGCGTAGTCCGGGTAGGTCCACGGGAGGGGCCGGTAGGCTCCGTTTCGAAAGACCAGGGTAACCTCGCCGTAGATGCCGGAGTGGAGGGGAATCCGGTGGGCGTGGGGTTTGGTCGACGCGAGGATGAGGGAGTGGAGGCTCAGGAGGCCCGGGTCGAGGTTAAACCGGCGGCCCCGCCGCCCGGGGGACAGGTCTTCGGCGGTGGCGTCCCCCGGGGCCCCGGCCTGTTCGAGCCGGTTGGTGGCCATTTTCGCCTCTGCCAACCGGGCGGGGTCCCAAAGCCCCGCGACGGTCAGGAAGACGCGCCGGAGGGGGGCTCCCATCTCGGCGTGGTAGTAGTCGGTGTAGTCGAAGGGTAGCTCCCGGCCGACGAGCTCCGGAGACCCCAGGTCGGCTGCAATACCCTCCAGAACCTCGTTCAAAGGGGTCGATGGCCCGAGCATTACTCCGATCAGAAGCTTTGCCGGCGCAAAGCTGCCTTGTTCTCCCACTTCGCGTTGTAGGTTAGGCGCTTTTTGGTAATAATGGAACTCCATGGCTGAGACCGGGTCCTACACAGAATCGCTCTCCCAGGCTCTCGAACAGAGGCGGGAAGTACTCGAGACCAAGGCTCTTCCGGAGCTGAAGGAGCAGTACCGCGCCTTCCTCTCATCGTACCAGGGGCTTCTGAACGTCATGCTCCGTAAGGGGCTGATTCAAGAGGACCCCTACAAGTACGACGAGCGCATATCCGAAATCGAGCCCCCGCCGGACACTCCCTTTCTCGATTCGGAAAAGCACACCCAGGTGAGCATTCGGCTCTCGAGGCTCGAATCCCAGCTCGACTTCCTGAATAGCTACGGCTCTTTCGAACTCGAGTCGATGACCCTCAAACAGATCAAGAACATGCTGGCCCTGACCCGGTACGTCAAGTGGGCTCAACTCAACGAAACCTCTACCCATCTTCTAACCCGGACCCTCGCGGAGTACGTGGCCCGCCTCCGGGGGGACAGCGACCCTCTATCGATCGGCATTGTGAAGGACGCCCACGAGCAGATTCTCCGTGCGTCGAAGAAGATAATGGAGACCCTCAAGGACACGGCCAACTATCAGAAGGAGCGGTTCAAGCTGACCCTTCGGGAGGAAGTGCTCCGAGACATGAATCTCTCCCCGGGGCAGGCGACGGGAAAGCGCGACGAGACCATCAAGCAGATGGCCAAGCGGTACGCGTCGGTACGTCCCCGGCAGCCGTTCTACCAGGAGTTGGCCGGCGAGCTACTCGACGAGGACTACGGGCCCAACGGGAGCGGCCTCAAGCAAGAAGTCCTCGAGCGAATCCGTCCACAGCATCAAGAAACCGAAGAGAAGAAGAGCAGCAAAGAGCGCCTTCAGCCACTCCTTCTCGAGGCAGCCAAGACCCTAGCCGCGGCAAGCCGGCCATTGGAGGATCTCGCCGGGAGGATAGAGGACAACGTGGTGGTCTACGAGCAGAAACCGAAAGGCTTCTTCGACCGGTTCAAAGAATGGGTGCTCCGGGTCAGCAACCAAGAGAGTGTGTCCCGGAGCTACGACGTCGAGTTTCTCGACGAGACGACCTCGACGGTTCATACCGAAACGATAGACGTCGATCAGTTCGTCCAGGAGCTCCGGAAGCGCGCCAAGCTCTACGGGGCCCTCCTGAACCGAGCCTCTCCGACCTACCAGAAGGTGGCGAAGGCCTCGGAGGACCAGCTCTTTCAATTTCTTCAGAAGCACAGTGAGGAGCTCTTCGTGATGCACCGCCGGATTAGCTCCATCGACACCTTTATCCGGACCGAGGTCTCCCGGGACAAGCGTAACCAACTCCGGGCCATGCAGGTGTCCCTCTCCAACCTCAAAGACGCCCTTCTGAAGGCCAACAAGAAGCGCCACGACTACCTCTCCCGGAAGGAGGAGGCGCAGCAGCTGAAGCGTCTCGGGGTCGACGGCGGATAGTAGTCCGGGAGGCTTACGCCGGCTAACCGGCCCGGTAGATCCCGAGAACCCGGACGTCTTCGGCGACGTTGTGGAGCTCTTGCAGAGCGCTGTCGAGACTCTGCTCCTTTCCCGCGATGTCGATGTCCAAGTAGAACATGTAGCGCCAGGGTTTTCCCCAGATGGGTCGGGACTCCAGCTTCTTGAGGTTCAACGAACGCCGGGAAAAGATTTCCATGCAAACCGAAAGAGCCCCGGGGGTGTCGGGAGTGCTAAAGAGAATCGACGCCTTTGTCGGCGCGGTTATCGGCGCGGCTCCCTCCCGGGCAAGAATCGCGAACCGCGTATAGTTCTGCGGGTTGGTTTCGGTGCCCTCCTTGAGGACCTTCATGCCGTAGACCCTTGCCGCCTCGGAGTTCGCGATGGCCGCGTTTTCCGGGCTCCCGAGCTCCGCCACGTAGGCCACGGACCCGGCGGTATCGTAGTAGGGAACCCGCTCCCATTCCGGATGATCGTCCAAGAACCGGCTGCACTGGGCGAGCCCCTGGGGATGTGAGAACACCCGGCGGATACTCTCCAAGGACCCGGCGGGAGTCGATATCAGACTATGAATAATTCGGATAATGGTCTCCCCGGTAATCCGGATATCCGGATACCGGAGGAGGAGGTCGTAGTTCTCGTGGATCGACCCGGAAAGCGAATTCTCGAGGGGCACGATTCCGTAGTCCACCTTCCCTTCGAGCACCGCGTCGAAGACCCGCTGGAAGCTCGTTTCCGGCAACGGGGTCAGCGTTTCCGCCTGGAAGTAGCGCATTAGGGCCATCTCGCTGTAGGCGCCCCGTTCTCCCTGGAAGGCGACCGTGCACTCCCCTTCGGCGCCTCCGCCGGTTCCGGAGAAGACCGGGGACGTTTCTCCCGTCGTCGGAAGCCGGAACATCTCCTTCTCGACCACCGGGGAGAGCGCCTCGACATCCCGCATGAGCCGCTCGAACTCCTGCGGATAGAGGCTCTGGGGGCCGTCCGAAAGGGCCTGTTCCGGATCGGGGTGTACCTCGACCATCAAGCCGTCGGCCCCGGCGGCGATTGCGGCGAGCCCCACGGGGCGCACCTTGGAGCGAATACCGGTTGCATGGCTCGGGTCGACGATAACCGGAAGATGGCTCAGATTCTTGACGACCGGGATGCTCGAGATGTCGAGGCTGTTTCGGGTATAGGTTTCGAAGGTGCGGATTCCCCGCTCGCAGAGGATAACGTTCTCGGTCCCTGAAGCGAGAAGGTACTCCGCCGCCATAAGCCATTCCTCTATGGTCGCGGCGAGCCCCCTCTTCAGAAGCACCGGCATACCGGTACTTCCGACGGTTTTCAAGAGATCGAAGTTCTGCATGTTCCGGGCCCCGATCTGGAACATGTCGACGTAGTCACGCATCATGTCCACCAGGGCCGGAGACATAATCTCGGTAACCACGGGCATGCCGGTTGCCTCGCCTGCCTCCTTGAGGTACCCCAGACCCTCTTCACCGAGTCCTTGAAACGCGTAGGGTGATGTCCGCGGCTTAAAGGCGCCTCCCCGGAGAATCACGGCCCCGGACTCCCGGACCATCCGGGCCGTCTCCATAATCTGTTCCCGGCTCTCCACCGAGCAGGGCCCGGCTATGACGGCCAGGCGCTTCCCCCCGATCTTCACGGGGCCGACGGTTACCACCGTGTCCTCCGCCTGGAGCTCCCGGGAGGCGAGCTTGTAGGGCTTGCTGATGGGAATGACCCGGACGACCCCCGGGAGAACCTCCACCTCTCGGTGGTCGAGCTTTACCCGGCCGACGGCTCCGAGGATGGTTTCCCCTTCGCCGACGACCTCTTTTACCTTGAGCCCGTGTTTATTCAGGAATTCCTTGAGGTGGCGCTTCTCATCCGCCGTAATACCGCGATCGAGGACAATAACCATAGGGCGACATCCTACCCTATCTAGGTGGTAACGGGGAACTCCGTCGCGATATACCGCCGGAAACGCTCGTCGAGACTCGACTTGTAGTCCAGGACGCGGCCGATATAGACCTGGGTTGTCGGCGGGATTATTCCGACCCTTATCCGGGAGTAGCCGGCGTTGTAGATGGCCAGGGCGGTTGCTTCGTCGGAGGCAAGGTCGAGGCAGTACCGGAGATGGCCGGCGCCGTATCGGGCGTTGATGTCGGGTGCGAAAAAGTCCTCCGTCGTCAGCTGACGGAAGCTCCGGGAGTTGAGCTGAAAGAGCCCCCGGTCGATCGAAGTCGGATTGCTGTTCTGAGCCGAGGGGTCGTACCGGCTCTCGACCCAGACGAGGGAGAAGACCAGGGTGATGGGAAGCTCGTAGCGGTCGGCGTGGTAGAGAATCGGGAGGGCGATCTCCTCGGATCCCGCCAAGTCGGTAAAGAACGCCACAACGTGGTCGTGGGTAAGGTCCTCCCGGTAGAGGGCCAGTGCCGGATTCTCGCCGTCGAGAAGGTTCGCGACGTTCGGGTACGATGCCGGGGCGACGCCCCCCATGCCACCGGAGCTCCATTCGAAGGTGTAGCTATCCGAGCGTAGGGGTCCCGTCAGCAGGGCGCCGGCGCTACTGCACCCGAGGAGCGCCGTCACGGCGATAACCACGGCAATTCTGCTGATAGAAATGTGGCTCCGGCTCCCGGAGTCTTGGTAATTCACGTTCTGTCTACTCTTTGTGATTGATTCCCATGAGTTTACTAAGGGGATGGGGGCTGATCAAGCCTCAGCGGAGCTTTACGAGGATTCCGTGACCGTTAAGATTGTGCACGAAGACGCTATCCTCCCGGAGACGGTCCTCCCGACCCAAGGCGGTAACCCCTTCGCACCCGTAGAAACCGTAGTCGTCGTAGACCACGACCCCTCCGGGGGGCATCCGCGGCCAGACCCATTCGACGGTATCCCGGGCCGACTGATAGACATCGACGTCGACGTGACAGAAGCAGAACCGCCGGTCCGCGACCATGGTGCCCGTTTCCTCCGGGAAGATCCCCTCGAGGAGCTCGCCGTTCGAGAGCCCGATGCTTTCGAGCAATGCACCCACGACCTCCGGTGAGGTGTCGGCGTGCTCCCCACCCCGATAGTAGTCGTCCTTTGGGCCCGCCTTCACGACTCCCCGGAAGGTGTCCGCGAGAAACACCTTCCGGGAATCTCCCCAGAGCCTCCGGGCACCCCCAGCCAAGAGGGCCCCGGTTCCCCCGCGCCAGACTCCGACCTCGAGAACGTCGCCTTCGAGATGGTGGCATTGCTCGAGAAGCTCCCAGAGCTCGTGGCACCGGGCGATGTCGACCTTGGTGTGGGCCTCGACGACGCGAAAGAGCTCCAAAAACTCCGGGTCGAGGTCCCAGGGACGGTAGTCCGCCTGGGGAGTAACAAGTCCGTACCCCCGGGGGTAAATCTTGGCCATCTTCCGTCCTTATCTCCGGCGGCTCGGGACCAGCTCTTCCCGGCTGTGGAGTACCGCCTCGAAGGCGGCGATGGTCGCCGACAGTACCGTCTGCTCAGCCTCCCCCCGGCCGAGCCAGTCGTTCCCGTCCTGTACGTAGAGCGCTTCGAGCATCCCGGCGAATTCGCTGGGGTTCAGAACGCCGCTAGCCAACCGGGCGATAAGATCGTCGTGAGTTTCGCGGTAGACCCGTTCGAATGTATGGTGCTGTTGCTCGCGTATCACTAAGCCTACGAGTTTGCCCTGATAATTGACCGCACCTCGGATATGTAGTTGTTCGGCCCTCCGGGAAGATACCCGAGGCGGCCGAGCTCCTTCCCCTCGGCGTCCAAGAGAACCACCGTCGGGAGCCCCCGTATGCCCATTCGCTGGGCCAGAGCCTGGTTATCGGCTTTGAGCTCTTCCGTCTGCCCGATTCCCCGGGGAAAGTCGATTAGGACCGGAACGAAGCTCTCGTCGAGGTAACTCTCGAACCGAGAGGTCGTCAGAACCTCGTTGTGGAAGCGATCGCACCATCCGCACCAGTCGGAGCCGGCAAAGTAGACAAAGAGGTGCTTCCCCTCTACTTCCGCGACGGCCTGAGCGGCTTCGAGGTTGGTATCCCAGGTATAAATATCGAGTGCCGAAACACTCCCGGCGATAAACAGAATAGATAGAAGGATTATGAGCTTCTTCATCACGGTCGAAGAATACGCAGAGCCCTCCCTTGGGTCAACCTGCGAATCCCGGGTATCATCGGGGTTCGTGGCACTGAACCGCCTGGAAACCGCTCGCCGGGGTGCCGAGGCTACCGGCCGGCTGATCGACCTTATCGACACGAACTTCCATTCCCAGGGGCTCCTCCCGCCGCCGGAGCCCTTCCGTCGCGGCTTCGAAGATTACCTTTCCCGGCGCCGGTACCGACCGGATCCCCAGGGCGCCCTTCCGGCCCGGGAGAGTATCGCGGCCTTCTACGAGTCCCGGGGTCTGCCGGTCTCCCCGGAGGACATTGTGCTTTGCGCCTCGACCTCCGAGGCGTACTCCCTGATCTTCTCTACCTTCGGCCGGGCGGGAGACTCGGTAGCCCTCCCCCTTCCCGGGTATCCCCTGGCCGAGCATCTGGCCCGGCAGAACAGGCTAATCCCGAAGCCGATTCGCCGGGATTTCGATCGCGGCTTCCGCCTGGAACCGGAAACGCTGGCTGAGGCCGTCGACCTGGATACGGCGTTTGTCGTCACCGTGTCGCCGGACAACCCGACGGGGCAGGTCGTGTCGTCCGGGGAGCTCGAGCTTCTCCGAAGGGCGGCTGGTTCCACCTCGGCGTTTCTGATCTGGGACGAAGTCTTCTGCGATCTGGTCTTCGCCGATACCGCCCATCCTCTTGCAACGGGAGACGGTCCGGCGACGTTCGTCCTGAACGGCGCGTCCAAGCTCTTCGCTGCACCGGATATCAAGGTCGGTTGGATCGTGCTGACGGGAAGTCCCCGGCGGAGGGCCGCCCTCCGGGAGCGCCTTACGGTGGCCAACGACCACTACTTGAGCTCGTCATCCTTCAGCCAAGAGATGCTACCCTATCTCTTCCGAGATCTGGGTGCGTTTCGCCGGCAGATTAGGGAGACGGTCCGGCGGCGTCGCGACTGCTTTCTGCGGTGGTGCCGGAGGGAGGCCCGGGTCGAGGTAGTCCCGCCGCAAGGGGGAATCCACGCCCTCTGCTGCGTTCCGGGGCTCGAGAGTATCGACGACGAAGCCTTCGCCCTTTCTCTTCTCGCCGGAGACCCTCCGGTATACGTCCATCCCGGCTACCTCTACGGAGCGGGGAGCACCCCTGTGACCTTCGTCGTGTCGCTTCTTACGGTCGAGGCGGAGTTGGAGCGAGGACTCGACGCGGTCAGTGCGGCTATTACGGACGCCCGGAGACGGTTAGGTTCCTAAACTCGGCGGCGCCGAGGCTTCGAAGGGCGATACTCGCGCCGCTGTCGATGTCGAACCATGTGCTAAACCGAAGTCGGTCCACGCCGTCCACCGAAACGGTTATGTATCGGGTCGTCGGCTCGTAGAGAATGCCGATTCCCCGGAATTCGGAGAGCGCTTCCGGAATAACGGCGTCGGCTACCCGCTCCATGTTTACGTCGTCGTCGGATCGGTAAATTTGCAGATGGGTCAGCTCGTGTCCGTAGGCGTCTCGGTCCCGGGTAAACCAGATTAGCATCGACTTCCCGAGGCCGTAGCCCCGGAGCTCGACATTGCTCACCTCAATGTGCATCCCGAGACCGACCCACCCGGGGTCGAGGGTCCGGGCTGCGAACTCGTAGAGGGTCGGCCCGGTAGCGTCTTCTAAGGGTATCGTCATTTTGGCGAAGAACTGGTCCGAATCCCGCTGCACCGCCCCGGTAGGGGTAATATCCCAGTCGCCGATCTGAGGTCCCCCGGAAGAAAAACCGGTAAGGAGAGGCTCGGTTAGCTGGTCCCGGGCCATTCGCACGAAGCCCGCGGTCCGGTCGACGGCGAACGCCTCGTACCCGGCGTCCATGACCTGCCGGCGAAGACGGTCGTTCTCCCGCCGCAGCCGGGCGATCTCCTCTTCGACGTCTTCGTAGGAGCTTTCCGGCGGCGGCGCGTC
>CAYPUT010000064.1:0-15202 GCA_964413945.1 uncultured Spirochaetaceae bacterium | reverse complement strand
GAGATTTCTCCGAAACCAGCTTTAGCTCCCAGGCAAGCGACCTTATCGACGCCGCGGACTATCTGGCGGAACACTACCAGCCGCCCCGTTTCCTCGTCGGGCACTCCCTCGGTGGGACGGCCTGTCTCTACGCCGCCCGGGAGCTTCCGAGCGTCCGGGGAGTCGCAACTATCGGAGCCCCCGCGGCGCCGGCGCACGTCGAGAAGCTCTTCGTCGACCACGTCGGAGAGATAGAAGAAGCCGGCTCGGCGACGGTTTCCATCGGCGGACGCCCCTTCACAATCCGGAAAGAGTTCATCGAGGACATCAGGAACAATCCGCCGGAGCAGTGGATCGGGGAGCTCAAGGCCGATCTCTTTATTCTTCACTCACCGGTGGATAGCGTCGTCGGTGTAGAGAACGCGGAACGCATCTTCAAGGCGACCCAGCATCCGAAGAGCTTCGTCTCCCTCCGGGAGGCGGACCACTTGCTCTCCCGGCCCGAAGACGCAGAGTACGCCGGGAGCCTCGTCGGGGCCTGGATTCGGGCTCTGCTCCCGAAGCAACCGGATGACAAGATCGAGACGAACCAACAGGTCGCGGCCCGGATCGGACGGGAGCACTACACCGTGCAGATTCAGGCGGGTAAGCACGCCATGGTGGCCGACGAGCCGGCCTCCGCCGGGGGCCGAGACCTCGGAGGAAATCCCTACGACTACCTCCTGGCTTCCCTGGGCGCCTGCACCGCCATGACGCTGCGGATGTACGCCGACCGCAAGGAAATCCCCCTCGAGACGGTGACGGTCCATCTCTCCCACCGAAAGGTACACGCCGGCGATCAGGCGGCCTGCGTCGCCGACGGCGCCTCGGATGCCCCGGCGATGATAGACGCAATCGACCGGGTCGTCGTCCTCGACGGAGATTTGAGCCCCACAGACCGGGAGAAGCTTCTTACTATTGCCGACAAATGCCCGGTCCACCGGACCCTCGGCAGTAAGACGGTAGTCGAAACGCGGTTGGGGTAGCGGGCGGGGACCTGGGGTTTGGGCCAGGTTACCCGGGCGCCGATGGTAACCCGGAGTCGACCCGCCCGGTCACTCGGAGCGAATCGGGAAGGTTAGGTCGAACTGCGGACTCGGGTACCTTCGGATTATCAAGCTGCCTCGGACTTGGTTGGTAAGAATGTGAATCAGGCGCATTCCCATTCCGGCTCCCTCCCTCTTCTCCACCGCCGGCAGCGGGGGCCCCGAGGTAGCGATTCGCACGGAGGCTTCGTTCTCGGCGGCTTCGATTCGGATGATAAACCGATTGTCGGCTTCCGGAGAAAAGGCGTGTTTCATGCTATTCATGGCAACCTCACTCACGATCATCCCAATGGGGGCCGCCGTCTTTGCCGGAATCTCGAGCTCGAGCCCCTCGACGGCACTCTTTACCCGGAGGAGGGAATGCGAGTCGAACACGGCGGCCAACACGTTTCGGAGATAGGAAGCCAAGGCCACGGAGCCCTCTCCGCCGTCGTCCTGAAGGAGTCCATGGAGTTTCTCGACCGAGTGCACGTGTCCGCGGAAACGTTCGGCAAGATCCCCACAGATGTCCGGAAGATACGGCTCCTCCAAGCGAAGCCGGGCGGCAAGAACGGCGAGGTTGTTCTTTATTCGGTGGTGAGCCTCTCCAACGAGGCTTCGAGATCGGGCCGCCTCTTCCTCGAGACGGCGTGCCCGTTCGTGGTGCTCGATCGCTTGCCGCACCGAACGCACAAGAAGGCCCGCGTCGTCGGTCGTCTTTCGGACGTAACCGTACGCCGGAACCGCGTCGGTTCGTCGTAAGGTTTCCTCGTCTGCATGGGCCGAATAAAACACGATCGGAAGATCGAGGCGGGCGGATATACCGGCGGCGGCTTCTCCTCCGTCCATCCTTTCGTTCCCTAAGCGGATATCCATCAAGACCAGATCGAAGGCGGGGTCGTCCGCAAGGAGAGATAGGGCCTCCTCTCCGGACAGAACGTGCTCTACTGCGAATCCCCGGCCGCCGAGAACGGCGATGACGAGTTCCCCCAACAAGACCTCGTCGTCGACCACGAGGATCCGGTAGGGGGACATCCGGCGCTTCCCCATGTCGCACTCCTAACCTTCGGATATCCCATCCTTATACCAGACCGGTGCCGACCGTTTGCCTTCCAGGGATTTCCACATTCTGTATTATTAGATATAATAGTGTTTTTGAGTTTTGAGCGTCAAGGAGGGTGGGCAGCTAGGGCTCGTTCAAACTCCAGTCGTATTCGTAGCGCACCCGTCCTGAGTGGCTTCGCAGGCGCTCTGCGGTTTCGCTGTCGACGTACTCCACCAGATGCGCGACGACACCGTCGATCTCTCCGCCGAAATCGGCGACGTACCAGTTGTAGATCTCGGAAAGCACCAACCGATTGCCGTCGAACCGGACGCCCCTCGGATGGTTGGTGTAGCTCTTCGCCGATTCCTCGAAGATGCGCTCCCAGTTCGAGGCGCTTAGCGCCTCCGGGTAGAGGTTGGGGCAGCCGATGCTCGCGCAGTTGACAACGTAGTGGATCCGCTTGTCCTGCCAGATCGGCCGGATAATCCGATGCTCCACGTCGTTTAAGGTAAGGTCCTCCCCTTCGACCCTCAGGAGCGCCTCGTCCCAGGGACCCTTCGACACCAGGCCGCCCCCGATATCCCGGATCGAGTCGACCGGATAGTTGTCGAGGATTAGGTCGACGGTCGCGGCGTTGTAGAGGTTTATCCAATAGGCAAGCTGCTCGTCTCGGTTCAACCCGGACACCGAGACCGCCTGAAGATCGTCAAGGTAGCCCTGGAGGGCGCGACGGTCCGCTACGGAAACCTCGCCGTAGGGAACCCGGTTTACCCCGGAGGGATGGCCGGTAACCAAGTAGGCGTCGAGGAAGGACTGCCAATCCGAATGGTCGACGACATCGGTCGAGGTCGGGTCGTGAGCCTCCCACCGGGGCCAGAGCTCCGCCTGGGGGGCCGCCGGGGCGGCAACCACGGGGAGCAGGAGGAGCGTCGCGAGGATCCATAATTGCCGAACTCGTGGGTCATCATTCATACACAGGAACATAGCGCTCCACTGTTGTATCTGCAACTTAATTTTAGTATGAGATGCGTATGAACATTATTGAATTACTCAGGCAGCCCTGGCCTTGGTATGTATCCGGCCCCCTCCTCGGGCTGATGGTTCCGATTCTCCTCCTCTCGAGCAACAAACAGTTCGGTGTCTCTTCCTCGTTTCGCCATGCTTGCGCCGCAGCCTTCCCTAAGCTCCGAGTCGAGTATCTGAGGTACAACTGGAAAGAGGAGAGCTGGAGCCTGGTGATGGTCGCCGGCGTGGTCGCCGGAGCCGCAATCGCCGCCCTCGTCCTGGGCGGCAATCGAATGCCGGGTATCAGCGACGAGGCCCGGAGGATGTTCGCCTCCTGGGGGCTTTCGGAGTTTTCAGCCCTGCAACCGACGGAGATTTTCTCCCTCGGGAGCCTCGCCGACCCGCGATACCTTGTCATGCTTCTCGGAGGCGGGTTTCTCGTCGGTTTCGGGACCCGGTACGGAAACGGATGCACTTCGGGGCACGCGATCATGGGCCTATCACTGTTGAGCTTCGGCTCCCTGGTTGCGACGGTTAGTTTCTTCGCCGGGGGGCTCGTCGTTTCGAACTATCTGGTGCCTCTTATCATGGCGCTTTAATCGGCCTTAGGAGACCGCGTATGCGACTATTCAAGTTCTTTGTTATCGGAGTCTATTTCGGCGTTGTCTTGATAAAGGCGCAAGTGGTCTCCTGGTTTCGTATCCAGGAGATGTTTCACTTTCAGTCGATCCATATGTACGGAGTGCCGGCGACGGCGATTGCCGTCGGTGCAGCCTCGGTGGCTATTATCCGTCCGGCGGGCCTCCGGGCCGCCGACGGCGGGTCGATCGACCTGACGCCGAAAGCGTTTAACCGCGTCGGGAACGTCCTCGGGGGGCTGATCTTCGGCTTCGGGTGGGCCCTTACCGGCGCCTGCCCGGGTCCTCTGTATGCCTTGCTCGGAGCCGGGTACCTCGTCGTCGCCCTCGTCCTGGCAAGCGCCCTTGCCGGGGTAATTGCCTACGGCGTCTTGCGTCCCTATCTTCCCCACTGAGGTCGACCACCGATGAACTACCCTACGATAGACCAGATGATAGGAAACACGCCCCTCGTGCGGCTGCAACGGCAGGACACCGGAACCAGCACGGTGCTTGCCAAGCTCGAGGGCAACAACCCGGCTGGGTCGGTAAAGGACCGTCCGGCTCTGAGCATGATCGCCGAGGCCGAGCGCCGGGGAGATATCCGCCCCGGGGACACCCTTATCGAAGCCACGAGCGGCAACACGGGGATAGCCCTGGCGATGGTCGCCGCGATGAAGGGCTACAACATGGTCCTGGTGATGCCCGAGAGCGCCTCCGAGGAGCGCAAGTCGGGAATGGCGGCCTACGGCGCCGAGCTCGTTCTGACTCCGGCGGACGGCGGGATGGAAAGCGCCATCGACACCGCCCGGGCCCTCGAGGCCGAAGGGAGGGGACGCATCCTCGATCAGTTTGGAAATCCCGACAATCCCCGGGCCCACTACACCGGCACGGGACCCGAGATCTGGCGGGACACCGAGGGTGGGGTTACCCACTTTGTTGCCTCCATGGGGACCACCGGAACCATCATGGGAACCGGCCGCTACCTCAAGGAGAAGAATCCGGCTATTCAGATCGTCGGCGTGCAGCCCGAAGGGGAGGCGAAGATTCCCGGCACCCGCTCTTGGCCCCCGGACTATCTCCCGGCAATCTACGAACCCGAGCGGGTCGACCGCATCGTGTACGTAACCCAGGAGCAGGCGGAGGAGACCGCCCGGCGACTCGCCCGGGAGGAGGGAATTTTTGCGGGGATTTCCTCGGGTTCTTCGATGTTTAGCGCCGTGGCCCTGGCGCGGGAGCTCGACAAGGCGCTTGTCGTCGCGATTATCTGCGACCGTGGGGACCGCTACCTCTCGACGGGGGTGTTCCCGGCACCCCGGTAGCCGGGCCCTAAGGCCCGGCAGACCGCCGCCGGATCCGATTCTCCGGCTTCTCGATCGTCACCTTGCTCCCGGCTTCCACATCGTGGGTCAGGAAGACGTTTCCCCCGATGGCGCACCCTCGCCCGATCCTTACGGGGCCGAGAATCGACGCGTTCGAATAGATAACGACATCGTCCTCGATGGTCGGGTGGCGCTTGAAACCCCGGCGGAGGTTGCCCTCCTCATCCGTCGGAAAGGAGAGGGCACCGAGGGTTACCCCCTGGTAGAGCTTGACGTTCTCCCCAATCTCGGTGGTCTCGCCGATGACCACGCCGGTGCCATGGTCGATAAAGAAGTTCCGTCCGATCCGTGCGCCCGGATGGATGTCGATGCCGGTTACGCTGTGGGCGTGCTCGGTCATCAGGCGCGGCAAGAGGGGCACGCCTAAGAGGTAGAGCTCGTGGGCGATCCGGTAGGTCATTACCGCCCGGAAGCCGGGGTAGCCGACGATTATCTCGTCGTACCCTGTGGCCGCCGGGTCCCCGAGGTAGGCCGCCTCGACGTCCCCGTCGAGCACTTTTACCAGGCCCGGAAGGGTCTCCATAAAGCGTTGGGCGAAACCGGCCGCTTCGGAAGGCGGTTGTTTGCGGAAATGGAACATGCACTTGGCTATCTGATCCCGAAGGAGGTCGAACGCCCGGGCGGCGGTTTCGGCCACCCGTTCCCGGAGGGCCGATCTTTCGGCGGCGACTTCGGTAAAGTAGCCGGGGAAGAGGAGCTGCTGCATAAGTCCGATGAGGACCCCGGCACTCTCGGTGTGGGGGAGAGGGCAGGTGCAGACATGGTCGACCGGGGCGGATTCGGTAAGCGCGCCGAGTAATTTATCGGTGATGTCGTTGGTCATCCGGTTCATTCGCCCTTAATGTAACAATATTATGAGTACTCTCGAAGCCGAAGGGGGTACAATAGCCGAGTCTGATATGGAACTGCTACCCCTCGTAACCGCCGGCTTTTGGCCCCTCATTACGGCCGTCGCCGGCATAAGCCTGTCGATCGTTGCCTCGGCCCACGCGATCCTCTACAAGCGGGATTCCCGGGCGGTCGTCGGGTGGGTCGGGGTTATCTGGCTGGTGCCGGTCCTCGGTCCGGTCCTCTACGTGATTTTCGGGATAAACCGGGTTAAGAGACGGGTCGCCGGGAAGCGGGGCCACGAAAGCGCCCACATCTCCGCCCTCGACCACCTCCACTGCTCCCCCTCGGAGCTCCTCTCGATGCTCCCGGGAAACCGCAAACACCTTCTCGAGATGTACCGCCTGGGAAAATCGGTCAGCGGCTTGGAGCTACTAAAGCACAACACCGTCGACCCGCTGGCCGACGGCGACGAGGCGTACCCCGCCATGCTCGAAGCGATCGAGAACGCCGGCGAGTCGATTAGCATGGCGACCTACATCTTCGATAACGACCCCGTCGGCCGCCGGTTTCTCGACGCCCTCGCCCGGGCCGTCGACCGGGGCGTCGAGGTCCGGGTGCTGATCGACGCCGTCGGGGCCCGCTATTCGATGCCACCGATGAGGGCGCTTCTGAGCCGATACGGCGTCGCGACGGCATACTTTATGCCGCGCTTCTTTCTCTGGCGGACCCCGTATCTCAACCTACGCAACCATCGGAAAATTCTTGTCGCCGACGGCCGGGTTGGATTCGCCGGCGGGATAAACATTCGCAAAGGGCATCTCCTCTCGGAATCTCCCCCTCACCCGGTCCGGGACGTCCACTTCCGGTTGGCCGGACCGGTGGTCCACCAGCTTCAGGCGACCTTCGTCGAAGATTGGCAGTTTGCGACGGGGGAGCTCCTCTCGGGAGACCGGTGGTTCCCCGTCCCCGAGGCAACCCCCGGCCGGGTCGCGGCCCGGGCGATCCCCGACGGTCCGGACAAGGACATGGACAAGATGAGCATGACCTTCCAAGGCGCCCTCGCTTCGGCGCGTCACTCGGTCCGAATCGTCACGCCCTACTTTCTTCCGGAGCGGCCCTTGATCGCCGCTCTGAACACCTGCGCCCTCCGGGGAGTGTCCGTGGACATCGTTCTGCCGGAGCACAACAATCTCCGGATGGTTGCCTGGGCCGCCATGGCGCAGATGTGGCAGGTTCTCGAGTGGGGATGCCGGGTCTGGCTTACCTCTGGGCCCTTCGATCACACAAAGCTGATGATCGTCGACGGCGCCTTGAGTCTTATCGGCTCCTCCAACTGGGACTCCCGGAGCCTCCGGCTGAACTTCGAGTTGGGAGTCGAGTGCTACGATGCCGACCTTGCGCTCCGGATAGGGGCCCTCATAGACGAGCGGATGGCCCGGGCCCGGGCCCTCACGAGCGAGGAGGTCAACGGACGCCCGCTGCCGATCAAGCTCCGAGACGGATTCGTGCGCCTCGCGGCTCCCTATCTCTAAGGCAAAACGCCCGGGGTCGACAGAACAATTTCAGCGAATTATCACACAGACCTAACCGTATTCTAACGATCGCGTAGGAAGGTAAGCCCACCAAAGACTTGGTCTCATTCGAGGGCCAAGAAGCAATTCCTATAAGGAGTGGACTATGAATCTTAAGCGTATCTATCAACTCGGACTGGCCGCGTTGATCCTGCTGGTTCCCGTGATGCTTTCCGCGCAGGTGCAGGTCGATCCCGCGCTTCCGAGCTACAGCCCGACCCGGGGCGTATCCGGTAGCATCAAGAGCGTCGGTTCGGACACCATGAACAACACGATGACGCTCTGGGCCGAAGGTTACCTCGGCATGTACCCCAACGTCCGGATCGAAATCGAGGGAAAGGGTTCGAGCACGGCTCCCCCGGCCCTTATTTCCGGCACCTCTCAGTTCGGCCCGATGAGCCGGGAGATGAAGAGCTCCGAGATCGACGAGTTCCAGGCCCGGTACGGCTATCCCCCGACGGCACTGCCTACCGCCATCGACATGCTCGCGGTCTACGTACACAAGGACAATCCGATTGCCCGGACCGGTCTGAGCCTCCAGCAGGTGGACGCCATCTTCTCCACCAACCGTCGAGGTGGACATCCCAACGACATCCGGACCTGGGGCGACGTGGGACTGACCGGCGAATGGGCCAACCAGCCGATTAGCCTCTACGGACGTAACTCGGCTTCGGGTACCTACGGCTACTTCAAGGACAACGCATTGTTTGACGGCGACTACAAGCCCGAGGTCAAAGAGCAGCCGGGTAGCTCTTCGGTCGTCCAGGGTGTCGCCAGCGACCGCTACGGCATCGGCTACAGCGGCATCGGCTACATTACCGCCGACGTCCGGGCGGTCCCCCTTGCGACCTCCGGAACCAACTACGTCGAAGCCATCGCCGAGAACGCCTACACCGGCGAATACCCCTTGGCGCGGTTCCTCTATGTCTACGTTAACCACCGCCCCGGTAGCGACATAGACCCCCTTCGAAGGGAGTTTATCAAGTACATGTTTACCCGTCAGGGTCAGGAAGACGTCGTTCGCGACGGCTACTACCCCATTACCAACACCATTGCCCGGGAGACCCTCTCCCAGCTCGGCATTCGGTAGCACGGTAGGGTAGAGACTGCCGGGTGTTTCGGTGGGCGGGCCCTCGTGCCGCCCACCAACGCTCGGCCGTCGCGTTCTCGCGATACCAGCAAGAAGAGGGAGAAGATGGAAAAGGGCAGTTTTACCGGCTACAAGAGAGCACACAAGACCCGTACCTCCGTGTTGGTAGGCGAGAAGGCGATGCGCGGTGTTATTACCGTCGGCGGCATAGGCGTCATAGCGGCGGTATTCTTAGTCTTCGTTTTTCTTACCTCGGTCGTCTTTCCGCTCTTCCAGGGCGCCTCCGTCGAGCCCGAAGCGGTCCATTCGGTCGGTCAAGGCTCCGTCGCGGTCGTCCAAGGCGGCGCGAAGCGGAGCTACCTGACCGTCGACGAGTTCTTGATCGCCGCTCTTATTTCCGACGACGGTGGGCGACAGCTAAAGCATGTGCGTCTCGACACCGGGGAGGTTATCGGAGAGTTCGATGTTCTTGCTTCCGCTCCTACGGTCCTCTCCTATACCCAAGCGGACGGATGGATCGCCGCCGGTTTCTCCGACGGCACGACCTCCCTCGGACAGATTCGATTCGAAACGGACTTCTTCGAGCTTGACGACCCCCGGGTATCGGCCCTTTCGGGCCTCGAGGTCGGAGAAGTCGGCGTTTTTGAGGGCAACGCGGCGCAGCGAACCGAAGTCGGTCAGATCCGTGTCCAGCGTCCGGTTATCGAAGTCCGCGATGCCGTCTCCGCCGGTGGAACCGCACCCATACGGCTTATCGACAAGACTATTACCTCGGCCGGCCCGATCGTCGCGACCTACTCCGACGACGGCATTCTCCGGGTAAACGGCGTTTCCGAGCGGCGCAACATCCTTACCGGAGTCGTTACGACCACCTTGAGCGGCGGGGAGATCGATCTTTCGGCGGAGCTCGCCGGTCATCCGGACCCGACCGGGCTTCTTATTACCGCCCGGGGCGGGGACGTCTTTCTGGTCTGGCGGGACGGGTACTACGTCCGTGTCGGCTCGAGGGATCTCGAGAATATGGAGATCGCAGAGCGCGGCTGGGTCCTCGACCAGGATGGATCCGCCGAGGTAACCTATGTGACCTTTCTTCTCGGGCGCGGGAACATGGCAGTAGGCGACAGCCTCGGACGCGTACGCACCTGGTTTCTGGCTCGCGACCCGGAAAGCGATACGCCGGACGCTTTGTCGTTGGTCAACGCGTCGGAGTTCGAGGGTCCCGCATCGCCGGTGACGGCAATTGCCTCCTCCTCTCGGAAGCGGGTCATGGCCGTCGGTCATGGCGACGGGAGCGTGGAGACCTACTACGTAACGTCCTCTCTGCATCTCGGTACCGTTAGTCTCTTCGAGGGCCGGGGTGTCGATCAACTCGCCGTCGCTCCGAAAGACGACGGCGTTGCCGCACTCTCGGCCGGAAATTTCGGCCTGCTATCCTTGGAAGCCAAGCACCCCGAAGCGTCGTTTCGGTCGATCTTTACCCCGGTGTGGTACGAGGGGAATCCCGAACCCCAGCACAGTTGGCAGTCTTCGAGCGGAAACGACACCTTCGAGCCGAAGTACGGGTTGATTCCCCTCATCTTCGGAACCCTCAAGGCAACCTTCTACTCGATGCTCTTCGGTGTTCCGATCGCCCTCTTAGCGGCAATCTATACCAGCGAGTTCCTCAATCCGAAGCTCCGGGGCAAAATCAAGCCCGCGGTCGAGATGATGGCGAGCCTTCCGAGCGTCGTTCTCGGGTTTCTCGCCGGGCTGGTCTTCGCACCCTTCGTCGAGAACGTGGTTCCGACGGTTCTGGTAGCCTTCGTGGTTATCCCCGGAGCCTTCGTCCTTGCCGGTTACGTCTATCAGCTCTTGCCACGGAAGACGGCGATTATCCTTTCGAAGTACCGGTTTATTATTGCCGCGTTTCTGGTGCTGCCCCTGGGTATCGGCATATCCATTCTTCTCGGCCCGGCGATGGAGCGTGTTCTCTTTAACGGGGACATCAAAGGTTGGCTCGACGGTCGGGTGGGGGACGGCGGGGCCGGCTGGATTCTTATGCTCCTCCCGGGCTCCGCGGTTCTGGTCTTCTTGACCATGGCCAAGAGGCTTGGCCCCTACCTCCGGGACAAGTACCGGTCGATGCCACAGACGACGGTCGCTGCTCTCGAGCTCGGCAAGTTCGTCGGAGGCGCCCTCGTTACGATTGCCCTTGCCGTAGCGCTCGCACGTATTCTCGTCGCCCTGGGGATCGATTCCCGTCAGACCTTCCCGCTCCTAGGGCCGGTCTTCGGCACCTACATCCAGCGGAACTCGCTTATCGTCGGCTTTATCATGGGTTTCGCGATCATTCCGATTATCTTCACCATTTCCGACGACGCGCTAAAGAGCGTGCCGGACCACTTGCGGTCGGCAAGCTTAGCCTCCGGGGCGACCCAATGGCAGACGACCATCCGAGTCGTAATACCCACCGCGATGAGCGGCCTCTTTTCCGCGATTATGATCGGTCTCGGCCGAGCCGTCGGAGAGACGATGATCGTTCTGATGGCCACGGGAAACACGCCCATTATGGAATGGAATATCTTTAACGGCTTTAGAACCCTCGCGGCCAACATAGCCGTCGAGTTGCCGGAAGCGGCCGTCGACAGCACGCACTACCGCGTTCTCTTCTTAGCCGCTCTCTGTCTGTTCGTCATGACCTTTGCCGTAAACACCGTGGCCGAAGTCATACGCCAACGCTTCCGAAAGAGGGCCTACCAGCTATGAGTACCATCCAGGATCACGATACAACCGCCGAGGCGAAGCAGACGCCGAAGCCGGACGGACGAAAACCGAGGAGAATCCTGTCGGTGTCCCTTCCGGCGCAGGGACTTCCCCTGGTCTGGCTTACCGCCGGGATGCTCGCCGTCTCCGTCGCCATGATAGTCGGTCTGCTCGCGTTCATCCTCTTCCGGGGTTCGATTACCTTTTGGCCCTTGCCCATCGAGCGCTTCGAAACCGCCGACGGAGGGGTGCACCTCGGAGAGGTAACGCGTACGGGTAGCTACACACCTTCTGATGCGGTAATCGAAGAGATTCCGGGGGATTGGATCAACCAGGCCCGGACACTCTTGGCGGAGCAGGACGGCGTCTCGAATCGATTCCTTGCGAGAACCGGCAACTTCGATATCTACGGTGAGCACTTTAACTGGGTCAGCGACTTCCAGATAAAGGATCGATCCGTCCCCGAATGGGCGGTGGTCTTCGAGCGTCTTACCTGGGGCCGTTTCTACGGCGTGCCCCTGGCATTCCTCGTCGACGGCGAGCGGGTGGGCGAGGGCGCCGACGCTGCCTGGGCGGAGTTTCGCCGCTACCATCCCGACGTTACCGGCCGGAGAGAAGAGCGACGCAAGCTCGAGGACAGAGACATCGGTCGCGTCAACCACGAGATCGAATCGGCGCGTCTCGAGGTCCGTTCTCGGGAGCTCGACGTTCGAAAGGCCCGGGACCGATTCGGGATAGATTCGCCGGAGTACGCGGAAGCGGTCGCGAGGCTGGAAGCCGAAGAGGTGCGTGCCGCGGAGGTCGAGGCCGAGGCGAGTGCCGCCTACGACGAAATTCGGTCCGAAATCGACGAGCTGAACGCCGAGAACGACCGCTATCGAATCCTGATGGAGATTTCCGACGGACGGCAGATCGAAGTCCCCCTCGGCGAGGTCGTCCGGGGCTATCCGGCGAACCGCCTGGGGTTTTTCGACAAGGTGGGTATCTACCTGAGCCGCTGGTGGGAGTTCTTCAGCGCGAATCCCCGGGAAGCAAACAGCGAAGGCGGAGTCTTTCCCGCCATCTTCGGCACCGTGGTCATGACGCTGATTATGTCGGTGATGGTGGTGCCCTTTGGGGTTATCGCCGCGCTCTACCTGCGGGAGTACGCCAAGGCGGGGAGGTTGGTCAGCACCGTTCGTATTGCGATAAACAACCTGGCCGGCGTTCCGAGTATCGTCTTCGGCGTTTTCGGGTTGGGCTTCTTCTCCTATCTGGTCGGCGGCTCGATAGACGCCATCTTCTTCGAAGCCAAGCTACCGAGCCCGACCTTCGGGACCGGGGGTATTCTCTGGTCCGCCCTGACCCTGGCGCTTCTGACCCTGCCGGTGGTTATCGTTTCGACCGAGGAGGCCCTCGCCGCCGTCCCAGGCTCGATGCGCGAAGGCTCCTACGCCTGCGGCGCGAGCAAGTGGCAGACCATAAAGCGCATCGTCCTGCCCCGGGCGCTTCCCGGCATTATGACGGGGGCGATTCTGGCGATGGCCCGGGGCGCCGGAGAGGTGGCTCCACTGATGCTGGTCGGTGCCGTCAAGCTTGCGCCGGAGCTCCCGATCGACGGCTACTTCCCCTATGTCCACTTAGAGCGGAGTTTTATGCACTTAGGGTTCCACATCTACGACGTCGGGTTCCAGAGCCAGAACAGCGAAGCGGCGATTCCGATGGTCTTTACGACGACCTTGCTCTTGATCTTTATCATCGTCGTATTGAACCTGACGGCCATACGGCTTCGGAACCAGTTTAGCCGCAAGTTCATAACGAGTCAGTTTTAGGCAGAAAGTGAGGAAAACGTGAGCGACGCAACGACAGTAATGGAAGGCAACGCCCTGGCAAAGATAGCGGCAGGGGAGCTGGTTACCCCGGCGACCCACCCCGCGATACAGGACGAGCAGATTGTCCTCTCTATCAAGGAGTTCAACCTCTGGTACGGTGCCGCCCAGGCGCTCTACAACATCAACCTCGACGTGCCCCACGGAAAGGTAACGGCGATGATCGGCCCGTCGGGGTGCGGAAAGTCGACGCTTCTGCGGTCGGTAAACCGGCTGAACGACCTGGTGGACATCGTCCGCATCGAGGGCGATATGCTTTTGAACGGCGACTCTATCTACGAGCCCGGTGTCGACGTTATAGAGCTCCGAAAGCGCATGGGGATGGTCTCTCAGAAGCCGAACCCCTTTCCCATGAGCATCTACGAGAATGTCGTCTATCCCCTGCGAATAGACGGAGAGGGAAACAAAGGGCTCCTCGACGAGGTCTGCGAGAAGTCGCTCCACGGTGCGGCCCTCTGGGACGAGGTGAAGGATCGGCTCAACGACAGCGCCCTCGGTCTTTCCGGCGGGCAACAGCAGCGGCTCTGCATTGCCCGGGCGATTGCCGCGGAACCGGAGGTGCTGCTGATGGACGAGCCCGCCTCGGCCCTCGACCCGATAGCAACGAGTAAGATCGAGGAGCTTATTCACCAGTTGAAGGGTGATTACTCGATTCTGATCGTGACCCACAACATGCAGCAGGCCTCACGTGTCAGCGACTACACGGCGTTTATGTATCTGGGGCAAATCGTGGAGTACTCGCCGACTGCCGAAGTGTTCTTCCAACCCCTATTGAAAGAGACGGAGGACTACATTTCGGGGCGGTTCGGCTAGTAAAAGGTGTGACTGACCTCAACTCGTGGCGGGTTACGTCGCTGGTTGGGCGGTAGAAAAGGGGGCCCCAGGGAAAAACCCAAAACCCGGGGGACCTGCAAGAAAATAGAAGGAGCATGCAATGGTCAAGGGACGGTTCTTTGTCTTAGGGACAATCGCAATTTCTGCACTGTTACTGTTCGCCGGGTGCGCCTCTTCGGCATCCGCAACGCCTCAGGCGGAAGAGGGAGGCGAAGCGGAAGAAGGTATGGTGGATCTCTCGGAGTACGAACGCGAGGGCTTCGTGGTCGAGATGGAAGACGGAAGACTCTGGGTCTTCCACGAGGACTCGGAGGACTACAAGCAGTTCTTGGAGACGGGGGAGCCGGCGAAGCAGGTGGTTCGGCCCGGTGCGGGCCCCGGCGGTATTACCCTCAAGTCCACCGAGAGCGCGACCATCGACGAGTATCTCTTTACCCTCCCGGGCTACTTCGCTCGGATGGAAGACGGTAGGCTGTGGATCTTTAAGACCGGCACCGAAGAGTTGGAGGAGTTCCTCGTCTCCGGCGAGCCTGCGAAGCAGGTTGTCCGTCCCGGCGGCGGCCCCTACGGTATGACGATCAAGGCCGTCGATGCGGCGATTATCGACGAGTTTATGGCGGACTTCGAAGCCTCGATGTAGCGACGCCTCTCAATCGATGAAGAGCCTGCCGTTCGGCAGGCTTTTTTTTGGCTAAGGGTCGGACGGCCCTCCGGCCCCGGGCCGGGGAACAGGGGCCGGGGAATGGGAGCCTCGGAGCCGGGGGTGGCACGATGAGATAGGATCGTGCTATCTTGTCGCCATGAGCCTGGTTAGATTCGGCGTTTCGATGGAAGAGGAGCTCGTACAGCTCCTCGACGAGCTTGCGGAGCGGGAGGGGTACGACAACCGGTCCGAGGCACTACGCTCCCTCGTGCGGAAGGAGCTGGCCCGGGACTTAAGTCCCGGGGACGACCGGCAGGTCGCCGGAATCGTGACGCTTCTCTACCCCTACGGTCGGAAGCTGATCGACGCGCCGGTGGCAGCGTTCCCCTCGTTGCAGATTACCGCGAACTTGCAGCTCCACCTCCAGGGCAACGTAACCCTCAAAACTCTCGTAATCCAAGGCTCCGGAGCCGAGGTCCACGCCTGGGCCCGGAGGGTCGTCTCTCAGCGAGGCGTGCTCGGGGAGCTCTC
>CAYPUT010000063.1:0-15347 GCA_964413945.1 uncultured Spirochaetaceae bacterium | reverse complement strand
TTATTTTGCCACAGCCTCATTATTTATGCTAAGGTCACTGGATATTCCTGTCCGTCGGTGGGCCGGGACGTGGCGACAGTTCTCCGCGATCGTCCGGAGCTCTTGCTTGCGCTCGGGGTCCTGGGTTTTAACGGCCAGCCGCTCGGCCTCGTCGGCGTACCGGCCGGCAAAGTCGATAACCGCCTCGCAGGTAACGATACAGCCGCTGTAGAAATCGTAGTGCTGGAAATAATCCGGGGCGGAGATGTCGAGGGCGTTAATGCGCTCCAGACATTCCCCCCGGAGAGACTCGAATCCCCGGTCGAGGAGCGTCGCGTAGTCCGGGCTCATGTGCCCCGGGGCGGACATGGTGTAGTTCTCGTTCCGGAAGACCCCGTGGCTCAAGGCCGAAAGGAGCTCCGGGGGCGCTGAGCCCTTTATCCGGTCCCGGAGGCATCGACCCTGCCAGTACGGCAGCTTTTCCCGCAGGACGGTCTTCTGCTCCTCCGTAATGGCGAACTGGTCGCCCCGGCGGGTGGGAAAGGTATCCATCTGCCCCAGAATCCAGTCCACGGCGTATTCGGGGAAGAGGGGAACCGACCGGATCCGGGATCCGTGGTTACCGACGATAAGCTCGTCGTCCCAGATGGTAATCGTCTTCGTCGCGAGAATGTCGTGGAGAATGAGGCTCCGCCCGACCGACACCGATTTGTCGAGGTAGTGCTGATGGGCCTCGGTGACCGCCACCGCCCGCTCGACATCCACCTCTCGGGGTGCATCAAGAAACCGCGCCCGTAGACGCATCGTTCGATCGCTCATATTTGGAATTGTAAACCGTACCTGCGTGTTGGGCAACTTCAAGCTCGCCTATCGTTTTTCCTTGACGACTATTCGAATTGGATTTAGAATAGAACTTGTCTGACGAGTAGACGACAGAACAGTGGCTCGTCGGCGCGATCCTTGCGCTCTCAAGCTAACGGAAACAGGAGGTATTGTGATGTCTGTAAAGAGAACAATGGGTTTGACGTTGCTCTTGGTAGTTGGTGCTGCCCTGCTTATTTCTTGCGGAGGCGGCGCCGGCGTGGCTGCCGGCGACGAGTCCGCCCAACCGGCGGAGACCATCAAGTGGAAGTCTTCCGGACACGGGCCGGCGAACGATCCGTCGCAGATCTATCACGACCTCCTCTGTGAGGCCATCACCGAAGCGAGTGGGGGGCGCCTCGAGGTCCAGGCCTTCGTCGGTGGCTCCATCGTTCCCGCCTACAAGGAGTTCGACGCCGTTCACGAAGGCGTTCTCGATATGGCCTATACGACCCCGATGTACAACCTGGACAAGTTCCCGGCAGCGGGGCTCATCAGCTCTCGACCCGGAGGTCTTCCCGGCGAGGCTCTTCGAACCTGGTTCAATTACGGCGGTGGCGCAGAGCTCATGAATGAGATGATCGCCGACTACGATGTCATCACCTTTCCCGGTGCTCTCTCCCCCCTTCCGCCGGAGGTCTTTTTTCACTCCAAAGAAAAGATCGAAACAGTCGCGGATCTTCAGGGTCTAAAGGCCCGGTGCATGGGAGACGGCGGTGAGATTCTCGCCCGAATGGGAGCGGCCACGGTGATCATCCCCGGCGGCGAGCTCTACGAAGCGATGACCCGGGGAACGATCGAGGCGATGGAATACTCGACCCTGGCATCCAACTGGAACATGAGCTTTCAGGAAGTCGCCCCGTACGTAATTCTCTCTCCCAGCCGAGCCCCCAGCGATCCTCAGGTATTCTACTTTAACCGGGATTCCTGGAACGAGCTTCCCGACGACCTTAAAGTCCTCGTTCAGGACCAAGTCGACAAGTGGACCCAAGCTCAGCACGAGTACCTGACATACGAGTCGGTGAAGGCGGTGGAAAAGTTCAAAGAATACGGTAGCGAAGTCTATCAGCTGCCCGCCGAAGTCGAGCAAGCGATCGCCGCAGAGGCTGCCGCCTTCTACGAGGAGAAGTCGAAGACCGAAGACCCGCTCTTCGCCGAGATTTACAACTCTATGAAGGATTACGGCGAAGCATACTTCGCGGTCTACTGATCCGGATCCCCGAGGCGCCCGGTTTCCGCCGGGCGCTTTTCGATGGTAGCCCACCCGAAGGAACCCGCCACAGAAGGAGCTTGCGTGCATGGCCATACTGCGCCGAGTGCTAAGGACAATAGACAGGATAAGTGAGACTGCCGGTCAGGTCGGTAAGTGGTTTGCCTTGGTCCTGGTGGTCGTGGCTTCTTTTGACGCGATCGCCAGACACTTCTTCAACGCTCCCACCATCTGGGCCTACGACACCATAACGATGGCCGGGGGCACCATCTATCTTCTCGGTGCCTCCTACAACTACCTCCACGACGCCCATACCCGAGTTGACGTCGTCTATCAGTATCTCTCCGATCGGAAGAAGGCCATCTTCAACGTGGTTTTCTCGGTAATCCTGTTCTTCCCGATGATGATCGCCATGCTCTACATGGCCACAAAGTGGGCGATTCGTGCCTGGACGATCAACGAGGTGCTCTTTAACAGCTTCTGGTATCCCCCGGCGGGGCCGTATCGGACCATCTTTGCCTTGGGTCTCTTCCTTCTCGTCTTGCAGGGCCTGGCAAACTTTATCCGGGATCTTTACTTCGCTATAAGGGGACAGACCATTGATTGATATGAGCGCCGAATTGGTCACTGTCTTGATGCTCGGAGGCGTTTTTGGACTCGTCCTTTCCGGCTTTCCTATCGCCTTCGTTATCGGGAGCGTCTCCTTTATCGTGGGCTACCTGATCTTCGGACCCGATACCGCAAATCATATTCTTTACAGCCGATTCTACGACCTCTCGCTGAACTATCCCTACCTGGCGGTGCCGCTCTTTACCTTTATGGGAGTAATCCTTCAACACTCGGGCATCACGAAGGACCTCTACGATAACCTCTACGACGCCCTCGGCAAGCTCAAAGGCGGCCTTGCCGTGGTTACGATCGTCTTCGGGACTGTCCTGGCGGCGGTTCTGGGCGTAATTGCCGCCTCCATCACCATTCTCACGTTGATCGCCTTGGAGCCGATGATCGAGCGCGGCTACGATAAGGCACTCGCATCGGGCACGATTGTCGCCTCCGGCACCCTCGGAATTCTGATACCGCCGAGCATCATGCTGGTGGTCTACGGTCCCCAGGCGGGCCTGTCCATCGGCCAGATGTTTATGGGCGCCATCTTTCCGGGACTTCTGCTGTCAGGGCTCTACATCATTTACGTGATCGTCCGTACGGCATTGAGACCGGAGCTCGGCCCCTCCATCCCGGCGGAAGAGCTTACTCCGGCTTCCTTCGCCAAGTTTTTCCGGCTCTTTAAGTCCTTTGTCCCACCGGTGCTCCTTATCCTGGCGGTTCTCGGTACCATCTTTACGGGCATTGCGCCTCCCACCGAGGCGGCCGCCGTCGGGAGCCTAGCCGCGGTGCTGCTGGCTATCGCCTATAGAAGGTTCACCTGGGGACTCATTCGCCAGGCTTGTATCGAGACTCTTCGCGTAAGCGTATTTGTTGTGTTCATCGCCGCGCTCTCGTATGCCTTCGTCGGCATCTTCATGAGCGCAGGCTCCGGTGCCGTCGTGGCCAACGCTATTCTATCGGTACCCGGCGGGCGGTGGGCCTCCTTCGCCGTCATAATGATCATCGTATTCCTGCTGGGGCTCTTTATCGAGTGGATCGGTATCGTCTTCATTATAGTCCCGATATTTTCTCCCCTCTGGGTTCAGTTGGGCTTCAACCCGCTCTGGGCAGGACTAATGGTCTGTATTAACCTCCAGATGGCCTTCCAGACGCCGCCGATGGCTATGGGAATCTTCGTTCTAAAGGGGGCGGCGGATCCCAAGCTCGGTGTCAACATGTCTCACATTATTCGGGGTGTAGCCCCCTTTATCGCGATCATCGTGCTAACGCTCGTGCTGTGCACTATCTTTCCCGGCATCATCACCTGGCTGCCGGAGACGTTGCTTGGTGGGCCGGCTGTCTAGCGCCATCTTGTGACCCAGTCACTCCGACATGGCCACACTTACCCTGTTTTTGCTTGCCCCGCCGTACGGCGGGGTTCTTTTACGAAAGGAGCAGGGACGTTCCGGTCGTATTTCGATAGAAACGGGTACTGCTGATCTCCAACTCCCGCATCGCATCGGCGCCGGTACAGTGGCTTAAGCCGAGCTTGCCGAATTCGCCTCCGGTGAGGTACTCCACGGCATTGTAGAGCCGCTTTCCCTTCGCCTCTACCAGGTGGGTACCGCCAAGGACGGCAAAGACCGGTTCCGCAAATCGCTTGCGAACGGTCGCAAGCATGTTCATGATTCCGGGGTGGGAGCAGCCTACAAGGACTATCAGGCCCTTGTCGCTCTTTACCACCACGGCCACCTCATCGTGAAAGTCATCGACTTCGAGTTCGCCGTTCTTCTGTAGGACGAACCGCGGATTCTTTACCTCCAGGGGGTGGCTCGACTCGAAGTTGGTTACCACGTAGACGCCCGGAGAGATTTCCGTTACCCCGTCGAAAACCGGCTCGTAGGCAAACCGCTGGGCACCGATCCACTCGGCGTCGAAGCTCGGTCCCAAGTAGACGTTAGAAAGGCCGTCAGTGGCGTACTTCGGAACGAAGAAGTCGCGGTGAGTCCAGAGTGTAGCCCTCTCCCGGAGGAGGGGCGCGAGAAAAGGAAATCCGTTGGTATGGTCGTAGTGCCCGTGGCTCAATACGACGTGGTCCACACCTTTGATATCGAGATTCAGAACCTGTCCGTTCTTCAGGAAATTGTCGCTCTGGCCGGTATCGAATACCAGTGACGTGCCGTTGTGCTCGATGTAGAAAGAGAGTCCGTGCTCCGGGATGAGGGAAAGGTGTTCGCTGGGATTGTTTTCAACGAGGGTTGTAACACGGGTCGCCATGACGCGCTCCTTTGCTTGCCTGCTTAGCTACTCATCAGATAAGTTAAAGGCTAGTACCAGTTTAGACCCACCCCGGGTCGCTGTCAACACGAAGCTCTCTTGTCCGAATGCCCGCGGCCGGACTTACAGCTCGTTTTGCGTCTCTTGAAGGCTTATCAGATAGGACCGAATCTCGTTTCGCGCGTTGACGAGATGTTTACGCATATGCTTCCGTGCTTCCTCGGGGACCCGATTCTCTATCGCGGCGAGGATCTTACCGTGCTCTGCGATGGTCTTCTGCATACGACCGGGGATGCTTAGACTAGTAATCCAGCCTTCGGTAAGGCGCTGCCCGAAGGTCGACATCAGAACGTGAATGGTCTTGTTTCGTGTGGCCTGGGCAATGACGGTGTGAAAGGCGGAATCCGCCTCGATTGCCTTCTCGGTATCTTCGGTTTCGGCCGCCTCTGCGAAGGATGCGGACAGACGCCGGAGCTCGGCGATCTCCTCGGCCTGCGCTTTTTCCGCGGCAAGGGCTGCGGCTTCCGGCTCGATAAGCAGTCGTACTTCGAACTGCTCGAAGAGGCTGTCTTCGTGGTCGGCTATCCACTGCCGGAGCGGCTCGAACTGCTCTCTGCGCTGATCGTTGAGAAATACACCCTTCCCGTGATGTGCGGTGACTAGGCCCGTCACTTCGAGGATGCGGATCGCTTCTCGGACCGATGAGCGACTGACTTCGAGACGCTTGGTAAGCTCGTTCTCCGAGAAGATCTTGTCACCGGGCTGGAAGCCGGCTTCCTTGATCATCTTGCGGATCTCATCGGCGGCCATTTCGCTCAGGCGTCTCTTCTCAAACACTGGCGGACTCCCTTGTCTTCACACCTGATGAGTATATATCATGACGGTGTCTGTGTGCAGCGTCGCGATTGACGCTACCGTGGGCAGGGAATATCATTCCCGGCCAATGGACCATCGGAACGACTACCTCAGGGGCTACCTCAAGGGCATACCCGTCGCCATTTCCGCAGCCGCCTACGGTTTGGCCGTGGGCGCCACAGCGGCGGGCAACGGGGTGTCTTTGACCATGTTGATCCTTCAGGATGTCGTGCTCTTTGCCGGAGCCGCACAGTTCGTCGTGGTGGGGCAGTGGGGCGAGGGGATGGCGGTCGGTGCCATCGCCATAGCCGTCGCGGCCCTGAATTTGCGATACCTTCTTATGACCGCCGCGCTGCGGCCGATGTTCGCCGGGCGAAGCTTGGCCGCCTCGGCCCCCTTTATTCACCTGGTGGCCGACGAGAACTGGGCCGTTACCATCGGAGAGTTTCGCAAAGACCAAAAGACGACACCCTGGTTTCTCCTTGGAACCGGCTGCGCCATGATAACCTTCTGGCTCGCCGGGACGATTGTCGGACACCAGGTCGCCTCGGTCGTCGTCGACCCGAGCCGCTATGGAATCGACTTTGTCTTCGGCGCCGTCTTTACCGCCCTGGCCGTCTCCGCGTTCCAGGGTAAGGGCGACGCGATCGGCTACGCGGTGGCCCTCATCGTCGCCGTCGCCGGTCGCCGGGTGCTCCCCGGGACCTGGTACATCGTCGCCGGAGGGCTGGCCGGGGCCCTGGCGGCGGCATTGGGGCCGGTATTCGGGACGGCAATGGGGCCGGAGCCACAGACTGGTGTCGGAGCGCCCGACGATTCGCCGGCCGACGGAGGAGGGGCGCCATGACGTCAACTGCAATTCGGGGCCTGGCGATCTTGCTGCTAGGCTCCGCGGCGACCTACGGCTGGCGCCTGGGCGGCCTGGCCTTGGCGGACCGCCTCCCCAAGACGGGCCGGACCCGCCGCTTTCTCGACGCCCTCCCCGGGAGCCTTTTGGTCTCCCTTGCGGCGCCGGAGATCGTCTCCTTCGGCTGGATGGGGATCGCCTCCGGAGGGCTCGTGGCGGGGCTTATGATTGTGACCCGGAGCACCCTTCTGTCCGCGGCAATCGGAGTCCTGTTGATGGTGGGATTACGCGCCTTCGGGTAGAGTGCGTGCGGGTAGAGTTGCGCTCTCTTGTATATGGTGTAGAATAGACCGACTCACACCGATAAACAGAACGCAACAACGGAGGCTCCCACTGGAACTGCAAGAGAAACGTCTCTACGGTCTCGTGAGTCTGCTTCTGGTGGCCTGTATCGTCCTCGGGGTCGTCATCCAGGGCCCCGGGGCGGCGCTCAAGGGCGTTGTCCAGATTCAGTACCACCCAGCGCGGCTCTTAAACGACTTTACCCTGGTCGGCGGCGAAGGCGCCGCGCTCGTCAATGCGGCTCTCGTAGCCTTTCTTGGCCTGCTCCTTGTGCGGGCCAACGGCGTTCGCCTCTCCGGGCCCACGGTATCCGCGGTGTTCACCATTCTCGGATTCGGGCTCTTTGGAAAGACGCTGGTGAACGTGCTTCCAATCGTCCTCGGCGTCGCAATTTCTGCTCGGATCGTGGGGAAGTCGTTCAAAGAGTACATATTGATGGCCCTCTTCGGGACCACCTTGGGGCCCCTGATTACGGCCCTCGCCGTGGAGGCCGGGCTGCCCATCGGTGGGGCCCTTGCCACGGCGGTGGTTGGTGGTGTTGTCGTAGGGATTCTGTTGCCCCCGGTCGCCATCGTTATGCTTCGATTGCACCAGGGGTTTAGCCTGTATAACATCGGCCTTACCGGCGGCTTTATCGGACTCTTCGGTGCCTCACTGCTGGTCGCCTCCGGCCGGCCACCTTCCCCGGCACTTGTCTGGAACGATTCGCCCTCCCTTGCGCTCGTCGTTCTCATACCGGCTATGTCTCTGGTGTTCGTGATCGCGGGGCTATTGCCGGGGCCCAAGCAGGCCCTCGCCGCCTTTAAGAAGATCACCCAACTCCCCGGGCGACTACCGTCGGATTTCATGAGCATGACCTCCATAGACGGTGGTCTGGTCAACATGGGAGTTGTCGGGTTGTTAACCTGGGGGTACGTCATGGTCGTCGGAGGCGACCTCAACGGCCCGGTGTTGGGCGGCATCTTTACCGCGATCGGTTTCGCCGCCTTCGGAAAGCACCCGGTCAACAGCTGGCCTATCATGGCCGGAGTAGTTGTCGCCTGCCTGCTCTTCGGAAAGGACCTCGCCTCTCCGGGGCCGATCCTCGCGGCGCTCTTCAGCTTAACCTTGGCGCCATTGGCCGGCGAGTTCGGCTGGCCCGTCGGAATCCTTGGCGGTTTTCTGCACTTGGTTATGGTGGAGAGAACCGGGGCATGGCATCTCGGGGTCAACCTGTACAATAATGGATTTGCCGGTGGTCTTACCGCAACGTTGTTAGTATCTGTAATCGAGTGGTACCGGGCGAACCGCGAAGCCCGGGCCAAGGAATAGAACGATGAAACGCAAGGTATTCATAAATCTGATAAGCGAAATCTCCCACTACATCCTCGACGCCGACCCGTCGCGGATGGTCATCTCTCTCCACCAAGAGGAAGACGGTTTGCACTTAGCGGTGCTGGACGATAAGAAGCGAAGCGATGAGGAGCTCGAGGCAATACGGGTGGCTCTTAAGAACCCCGACCGTCCCGAGCTCGCCGGATACTACGGCTCTATGGCGGGGTTCGATGCCCTCGGTTCCGCCCGCTTAGACATTATCGGCTGGCAGATAAAGGCGGCAACGGTCAGCCGGACCGACAGCGGAACCAAGATCGACCTCTGGATGGGGGGGGAACGCTTCGATCCGGAGAAGTTCACTCTGTCAAAGAAAACCGAGAAGTAGTCCGTCCGGCCCGGGGCGGTGGCTACGAGAAGTAGGGCTCCAGGCGCTCTAAAACCGCCTCCCGGGTTTCCGGCTTTTCCAAAGGGTACTCCTCGGTGTCGATAAAGACCTTCTCCGAACGGTCGTAGGAGTCGTACCAGTCGAGGTACCGGCGATTCAAGTTTTCCAGGTAGTCCCGGGGAATGTCCGATTCGAGGCCCCGGTTGCGTTTTCGGATCCGGGCCAAGGCCGTGTCGACATGGCAGTGGAGATAGATGAGGAGCCGGGGATCCTGCGCGTGCTCGAGCATGTTGTCGAGGAGCGTCGAATAGGTTCGGTACTCCTCATTCGACATGTCGCCGTCGGCGTTGAGCATCTGGGCGAAGATCCGGTCGCCGAAGATCGACCGGTCCAGGGACCCACCGCCGGTGCGGAAAATCTCCTTGATCATCCGGAAGCGCTCGTTCAGAAAGTGTATCTGCAGAGTAAAGGCCCACCGCGGCTTGTCCGCGTAGAAGCGGTCCAAGAGCGCTAGGGTGTCCGGGTTCGTCAGCTCCCGGAAAAGCGGGGTTCCGAACCTCTCCTCGAGGATCTCCCCCATGGTGGTTTTGCCCACCCCGATCTGACCTTCGATAATGACCACCGGATACTCCACGCTCTCTCACTTCCGGCAAGATGGACAGAAATAGGTGCTTCGTCCTCTGATGGTAATCTTGTTTACCGTTTCTCCGCAACCGGGCAAAAGCGAAGTCGATTCGAGGGAGCGGCGGAAGACCTCTGCATCCGGTAGCTCAGGCATTGCTCTCTCGCAAGAGCCTCCGGACCTCATCGTCGGTGGTCTGGTCGAAGACCGCGTAGAACTGGCCGACGGCCTGAAAGCCCGCGGGTGCCTGGAGGGCGACCACCTTGTCGGCCATCTTTTCGAAGGTCCGGACGCTGTCCGGGCTGCCGACGGGAACCGCGACTATGGTCTGCGCCGGTTCCTGGGCCCCAACCGCTTTGAGGGCCGCCCGCATGCTGGCTCCGGTCGCCAGTCCATCGTCGACGAGGATTACGTGCTTCCCCCGGGCCGAGAGGGCATCCTTATTCCCCCGGAAGGTCTCCTCCTGTTTCTGCGCTCTGCGCTTCTCCGCTTCGACCACTTCCTGAATCTGCGATTCGGAGACCCCCGCCATTTGAACGACGTCGTCGTTCATAACCCGGACGCCTCCGGCGGAAATGGCCCCCATCGCGAGCTCCTTGTGCCCCGGGACCCCGATTTTCCGGGTTACCAAAACGTCGAGGGGCAGGTGGAGACGCTGGGCCACTTCGAAGGCGACCGGAACGCCTCCCCGGGGGAGGGCAAGGACGATGGTATCTTCCCGGCCTTCGTATTCGGTTAGAGCCTCTGCGAGCTCTTTTCCGGCTGACGATCTGTTGGTAAACATAGGAGCCTCCTTGGTGCCGGCTGGGCTTATCGGGATCTAAACACCTCGCTCACCGAGCGATTATAGTGAACCCGATTGATGGTTCTGCAAAAAATGTCCGAAAGGCAGCGAACGTGGAAGTAGGGCAACTCCTCAAACTCCGAAGTCTGGGGGATGCTGTTCGTAACGACCACCTTGGTCAGATTGAAGTCGCGGTGGAGGGCTTCCAACCGCTCCCGGGTATCCGGGAGGCAGAGGTTATGAGAGGTCCCGATCTGGACCTCTTCTATACCCTTTTCCCGGACCAAAGCTTCGACCAACTCGGAGACGGTCCGGGCGCCGGCTATCATATCGTCGAGGACTATCGCCGTGCGTTTGCCCCGGAAGTCTCCGATTATGTCGGTGATGGTCGCCTCTTCGGGCCGGGGCCTCTGTTTGGAGGCGATGGCCGAGTTAATTCCCATCTCCCGGCTAAAGTGGAGGATAAGCTTCGCCGCCCCCGCGTCCGGAGCCACGGCGATGACGTCTTCCTTCTCTCGAAACTCCGCAAACTCGTCGTTAAAGGCGGTCAGGGGATCGAGCATGTTGACCGGCGTGTCGGCGTAGAAGCCATGAATCTGATTGGAATGGGGGTGCCAGGCGATTACCCGGTCGACTCCCGCCGCCTTGACGAGGTCCGCCACAAGTTTGGCCGTCGTAGGCTCCCGCTGGAACTTCGTCGGCTTGTCCTGCCGGGCGTAGGTCAGGTAGGGCAGCACCGCGGTTACGCGGTTGGCCCCATGTTCCCGAAAGGCCCGGGCCGCGATAAGGAAGGACATCAAGTTGTGATTCGCCGGCATGTTTCTCCCCGGGGAGAGAAGTGCCTGAAAGAGGAACACGTCGGCTCCCCCGACATGCTCCTCGAGACGGACGCCCGTTTCGGTGTCCCGGAAGGTCGTGTCGATGGCGCTCAAAAACACGACGTCGGTGGCGCTTCCCGCCTCTTCGAGGAGGCCCTTGTACTGCTCCACAACCCGGCGTGCCATGTAATCTCCGGCGCGACAGCCGGCTATTACCAGCTGTCCGGCGGTCGACTCCATGCGCCGGGCCTGTTCCTCGACGAATTGCTCCGGATAGACGAAGCTCTTATCCATTCTCAAGTAGCCCCCAACTGTCGCGCCGTCGCGGCGATACCTGCGGCGTCGATGCCCTGCTCCGCGAGAAGCTCCTCCGCGGTTATCATAAAGGATACCTTCTGGGCCACTTTCTTGACAGTGCCCTCGTCGACCTCCGGCGATACTTCTGCCGGGAGGGCGCCCGGGACAAGGTATTCAGAGCGCTGTTTCGGAAGCAGCCGAGCCACCGGGCCTGAGGCCGGCCCGGGGCCGGCCCGGGGCCGGTTCTGCCACCCAGGGCCGCCGCCGAGGCTGTTGCCTAATACCGTACCGTCAGTGTTTCGCCGTCGAAAGCGTGTTCTTTTCCGTGGATCACGACAGAGAGAGGTGGTTCGTCGACCGCTCGGGACCAGATGCGATCGACGGTTACTTCGTCCTTGGTAATCTTGATGTCGCAGAGTCGTTTCCCGAAGCCTCGGGGCGCTCTTCGAGGAACTCTTCAAAGGTCTCTTGCCACGCCCGGAAGTGCAAGCTTGCCGTCTTGGTTAGAACACCGTCGAGATCGACGATCGGTCCTTCGTAGTGGCTCATGCGACCCCCCGGGCGGCCAAGCGGCCGAGTCGGCCCATCGCGGCGACAAGGCTGTCGGGGCTCGACACGGTAAGGACCTCCGGCACCGCGCTCTTCGCCCGGTCGATAAGATCGGCATCCGAGGAAACCAGAATAGCCCGGAACTCGGGACTCGTTTTGGCGACATGCTCCATCATCGGGATATCGGACGCGGTATCCCCACAGACCAGCGCCGGCATTTCGGCGAGGTTGAGGGGGACCTGCGAGTCGATAAACCGGACCCCGTCGGCCTTGTCGAAGTCTCGGGCGGATTTCCCCGGGGTCGAAACATCCGCCGAGAGGATAATCTCCACGTCCCGTCCGGTGTCCTCGATGTGGAGGATGTGGCCTTCGGGATCCTGCCGGCGAACGAGGTCGATCACCTTCTTCTTGAAGGCTTCGGAGTTCTCCGGGTCGATGCTCTTGTTTACGTCCTGATACGAAACCGCGGTTTGTCCGAACTTCTTCTGAAGTCCCGAACCGATCTCGGCGAACCGGCGATACTTCCTCTGCCCGACGATTTTCTCCAACTCGCTGTTCACCTTCTCTATGGCTTGCCGGTGTTCTTCCGGTATCGGCACCTCGTGCCGCTCTTCCTGTTGGTCGAGAAACTCCCGCCCCTTCGATCCGGCGATAATAAAGGTGTGCCGCGGTGTGGTCATAACCTCGAGTATGCCCTCCGGCTCGAGGGGAGCCGAGGTCAGAATAACCGGCGTTCGACAGCGGTTCCGGGCGTAGAGGGTCAGATAGACCGCGTTGTAGGCGCTCTGTACCGATGTCCGGTACCGGGCACAGTAGTTGTTAACCGTCCCGTCCCGGTCGGTCACCAGAACGTGGGTCGGCAGGTCCTCGAGATGGCGGATTACCGAATCGACGTCTTTCTCGAAGTTGTCGTTCAGCCGCTCAAGATAGTCGTAGAGAGCGTCCTCCCCCTCCCGGAGGTAGAGCACATCCTTTTCGAGCTCTTCTATCTCGTAGCTCATGTCCAGGTCGAGACGCTCTTGTGCCTCTTTGAGACCGTGGAGGGCGTTTGCCAATGTGCCTGTGTGGGTGGGATCGGTAACCGTCATTAGCTGGTAATCGACGATCATTCTCCGGAGCGTCACCGTCTCGGCCATGGCCGAGAAGAAGTCTTCCCTGTTCACGGTGGCTTCCTCCTATAGTTGGATAATGCGGTTCTTGACGGCGTACTTAACCAGATCGACTTTGGAGTGAAGATTAAGAAGATTCATGATGTTGTTTTTGTGAACGTGGACGGTATGATGCGAAATATTGAGGGCGTCGCCGATCTCCCGCTCGGTCCGGCCGTCGCAGATTAACCGGAGGATCTCCTGCTGCCGCTCGGTAAGCCGTTCCTCCGGCTCGTCGTCCCTCTTGTGCCGTCCTCCTTCGATGAGCGACTGAACGATCTGCCCCGATATCTCGGGGCTGAAGTAGTAGTTCCCTGAGTAGACCGCTTCGATGGCGTTGACGACTTCGATCGGCGAGCTGTCCTTGAGGACGAAGGCCCTCGCCCCGTTCCTTCCCGGCGATGTCGAGAACCTCCAGACCGTTCGACGCCTCGGCGACGACCTGCATGTCCGGAGACGTTTCCTCGATGAGGGCCCGAAGCCCTCTTCGAATAATCGTGTGATCGTCGGCAAGCACCAGTCTAATCTTCATCGTCGTCTCGGTAAGGATACAACCCGGGTATTCCGGGAGACACTACCCAAATGGGTTACCCCTCCGGGACTATTATACCGGTTCTCCCCGTTGTCGTGCTTCCCGGCAGACGACATAGCTTCCGTGGTCCAACCGATAGAGAGCCCAGAAGATCCTCTTAAGGCGGTTCCGGTCGACTTCCGCCGAGTCCTTCGCGCTCAAGTCCCGGAAGAGGTCATTGTACTCGGTTGTTTCGAGGATCACCTTCTCTACGAGAACCTCTCTCATCTCTTCGAGGCGCTTTCGCTGTCGGGCGTAGAACTGCCGGTCCCCTGCTGCAAATGCCATCTATCGTGCTCCTTTCTATTGCAGTATTTCTTCGGACCGGAGGTAGCGAACCCCCTTCTGGTGCATATCTTGTCGTGCCTTCTCGAGGTTTCCCTCGGGCATATCGACACCCCGGGTTGCGTCGGAGACGACCGAGACGTCGAAGCCGACTTTTCGACCGTCGGTGGCGGTAAAATAGACGCAGACATCTTCCGCGAGGCCGACCACGAAGATCTTGGAGAAACCGAGACCCTTTAGGTAGTGCTCGAGACCGGTGGGCGTCTCGTGGTCGTTCTCGAAGAACGCGGAGTAGGAGTCGAGACCCTTCTTCGTGCCCTTGTGGAGTACCAGGGTGATCCCCGTCACGTCCAGGCTCGAACGGAACTCAGCTCCCTCGGTACCCCGGACGCAGTGATCCGGCCAGAGGACCGTCTGATCGCCGTGGACCTCGATAACCGTTCCCGGCTCCTTGTCGTGTTGGGACGCGAAGGAGACATGTCCCCGGGGGTGCCAATCCTTCGTGGCGACCACGAGAGGAAAGGCCGGAATCAGGTTGTTGATGACCGGGATTATCTTGTCTCCCCCGTCGACCGCGAGAGCCCCGCCGGGACAGAAGTCGTTCTGAACGTCGATTACGATGAGTGCCGTATCCTTCGTCACGATATCGCTCATTGCGTTCTCCTCTATGCTCCGAACTTGTCGAGTCGGAGGGCGTTGGCCAGCGCCAGGGGCATTATTTCCGTCGCCGGAAGCCGGGGTCCGAGGCCGCCGGAAAGGCAGTCCCTCTCTCCGAAGACGGTAACGCCGTCGGGCCTGCAGTAGCGGCTGTGGATAAGGATCGGAACCGTATGCCAGCTGTGGCCTTTAAGGCTGGCAGGGGTCGAATGGTCGCCGGTTACGATCAAAACATCGGGCTCCGATTTGCGAAGCTCCGGGATGGCGCCGTCGATCTCTTCGAACAGCGCGACCCGCCGGGCGAAATCACCGTCTTCCCCGGACGAGTCGGTAGGCTTGATGTGGACAAAGAAGAAATCGTAGTCGTCACGACGCTTTGCCACGGTCGCTGCTTTGTCGGTGAGTGAGGCGCCGGTGTCTATCGCCTCCATCCCAAGGAGGCGTGCGAGCCCCCGGTAGAGGGGGTAGCTCGCCAAGACGGCGGAACGAAGGCCGTAGGCGCTCTCCATCGTCGGAAGGTCGGGGTGCTTTGCGAAACCCCGGAGGAGCACCATGTTGGCCTGCTCTTCCGACGAGAGAACCTTCCGGGCCTGGGTCAGGAACTCCTCGACGGCCCGCCGGGTCTTCTCCGCCGGCCCGTCACCGCCCGCGATGCTCCGGGGCTCGAGGGGCTTTTCCCCCGGCTGGTTCGGGTCCGTATCGCCGATCGCATCCGAGAGCCCTTCTCCCCGAAGCACCAGAAGCATGCGGTGCTCTTTGATGGTCTTGACGAAGAACTCGACCCCGGAGAGCGAAATTTCTTTCTGAAGACGCTCGACAAGCTCCCGGTTTTTCTCCGTTGTAATCCGTCCCGCCCGCCGGTCGGTAATGACGCCTTTGGAGTCGAGGGTGCAGAAGTTGCCGCGCGCGGCGACGTCGGTCGGTTGGAGGTCGAAGTCGATCCCCATCGCCGAGAGGGCCC
>CAYPUT010000062.1:0-15424 GCA_964413945.1 uncultured Spirochaetaceae bacterium | reverse complement strand
GCGATGTATTCCTTCGAGATCAGGTTCATGCCGTCCCGGAGGGGGGTCACCAGGAGGACATCGGCTTTTGCGTAGAAGGCCGAGAGGTGCTCGAAGGGCGCCGGCCGGAAGTAGTACCAGATGGGGCTCCAGCCGAGGGTGCCGAAGGCCCCGTTGGTCGTGCCGACCAGTTCGTCGATCTCCCGCTTGAGCTCGGCGTACTGGGGCACCTCGGTCCTCGACGGGGCCGCGATAAGCACCAGGACCACCTTTTCCCGGTATTCCGGATGATCTTCGAGAAACCGATGGTATGCCCGGATGCGCAGCGGTATGCCCTTCGTGTAGTCCAACCGATCTACCGAGAGCATCAGCCGGCGGTCTCCCACTTCTTCGCCCAGCTTCTCCAGATAGTTCCGGACCTCCGGAAGATCGGTGGCTTCGGTGTACTTCTGATAGTCGATTCCCGTGGGGAAGGCGTCGACCTTGATAATTCTGTTGTCATGCTTGATGTTGCCCAGGTCGTGCTCCGCCCCGACGATCCGCCGGGTCGCGCTCAAAAAATGCCGGGCGTAGTCGTAGGTGTGAAAGCCGATCAGGTCCGACCCGAGCATCCCCTCGAGGAGCTCGTAGCGCCAAGGTAGGAGGCGAAAGATCTCGTAAGAGGGGAAGGGGATGTGGAGGAAGAACCCGATCCGGGCGTGCGGGAGGCTCTCCCGGAGCATTGCGGGGAGCATCATCAGGTGATAGTCGTGAACCCAGATGGTGTCGTCTTCTTCGGCCACGGCGACGACCGCCTCGTGGAAGCGTTCGTTTATTCGTCGGTAGGTATCCCAGGTGTAGTTGTCGTACTCGGTGTAGGTCGGGAAGTAGTGGAAGAGGGGCCACACGGTGTTGTTACAAAACCGGAGATAGAAGGCTTCGATTTCTTCGCCCGAGAGATGGATTGCGACGCTCTTGTGCTCATCCAAGAGGGTGGATTCGATCTCCTTTGCGCCTTCGTCGGTCAAGTGTTCCCGGGGAACCCCGCTCCAGCCGACCCAGAGGCTGTCTTCCTGCCGGTGGAGGGAGCTCAAGCCGGTGGCGAGGCCGCCCATGCTCTGCGAATACGAAAAGCCGTCTTCCGTCGGGGTGACGGACGTTGAAAGCCGGTTGGAAACGAGAATTACTTTGCCCATATGCTCTTACTATAGCCCCCGAAGGGCTCGGGGTAAACGCCCGTTTGGGCTATGCCGGCTTGAAACCCGGCACCGGAAGATCGTATAAAGGCTTCCCATGCCTGATGTGACGCCCGACGGAACGACTCTCGGATTTCTCAAGAGCCTCGGCTTTCCCCGGCTGCGATTTCACCAGCCCTTTAACCACTTCGACTTCACCCGGGGGTCCCGGAGGATCCTCGTTATCGGCCCCATGGGTTCCGGCAAGACCGAGTACTCCTCCCGGGTTTGGCGGGACAGTCAGGTGGCCCTGAAGAAGAGCGACCTCCTCGCCGAGAAAACGTCCGCCGCCGGCGCCGACCGTCGCCGAGTCTTCTTTATCCGCTCGGCCCTCGACCGGGTCCGCTTTAAAGACGCACCGGAAGACGCCCTGGCGTACCGCGGGGGGCACGTCCGATGCGGAGACTCCATCACCCACATCCACGACTCCTTCGAGCTCGAGGAAACCATCGCCCTGCACCCGGAGGTGGGAACGTGGATCATCGACGAGGCGTCCTTCTACGACGAGCGGCTGGCCTACGTCGTGCTCCGGGAGTCGGAGCGCAGGAATCTGGTGTTTATCTTCCCGACCCTCATCCTGAACTTCCGGCGGGCCCTCTTTAACGCGACGGCAAGCCTTCTTTTGGAGCTTGCCACCGATGTTTTTCCCTTGAGCGCCTATTGTGAGCACGAAGAGTGCCTGAAGGACTCCTTCTACACCTACCGGTACTACCTCGTCGACGGGGAAGAATGTCCCGCTCTCTATTTCGACCCGCTAATTATCGTCGGGGGTGATGAACAGAAGGCCGGCTCCGAGGACCCAAACTACTGCAGCCGGTGCGACGACCATCACGTGCTCCCGGGTAAGGAGTATACCTACCTGACCCTGAAGCCCCTCGGCCTCGAAGCCTCCCGGGGGGACCTCCAACCCCTCACCGAGGAGTTGCGCCGGATCGAAGAGCAGGACCCTTCCTCGGGACTCTACCGCAGCTTCGAGGAGCATTACGTCGGTCGGCCCGGATACCAGCTCTCCCTCAACGCGCTGAAGGTGGACCATATCCCCGAGCGGGCCCTGGTCTTTCTCTACGCTGAGGAGAACCTTCTCTCGGAAGCCCAACTCAGAAGCATCGTCGACCGCTTGGACCTAAACCGCGAATACCTCGGCAAGCGGCTCCGGGACAACCGCCGGCCGCTCGAGCTTTAGGTTTCCTTGCTTGACAAGCCCATACCGCGGGGGTACCGTTCGCTGAAGAGTAAAGGAGGCTCCAAATCATGTCATTTTCCAGAAATTCGAAGCGCTGGGTACTCTCACTTCTCATTCTCAGCGTCTTTGTCTTCGGTCTGGTTCTCGCCGGGTGCGCCCGGGAGGAAGAGGCCGAAGAAGCCGAATACCGGATCGGAATCGTCTTCGACGTCGGGGGCCGGGGTGACCGGTCGTTCAACGACTCGGCGTACGAAGGGCTCGTCTTGATCGCCGAGGAGTTCGACGGGTACATCGCCGACGATCCGGACGACGTCGATTACGGCACCGAAGTCGAGTTGAAGTATCTCGAGCCGCGGCAAGGTGGGCAGGACCGGGAGCAGCTTCTGCGGGTTCTCGCCGAAGACGGTTACGACCTCCTCTACGGAGTCGGATTTGCCTTTACCGACGCCCTGGGAAAGGTCGCGGCGGACTTCCCGGATACCCACTTCGCGTTGATCGACGGCTATATCCCGGATCTCGGAGCCGACAGCAACATTACCTGCATTGCCTTCGCCGAGCACGAGGGCTCCTTTATGGTCGGGGCTCTCGCGGCGATGTACCTCCAGGACAACGGAGGCGGTCGTTTGGGCTTTATCGGCGGGATGGATATTCCCTTGATCCACAAGTTTCACGGGGGCTTTATGGCCGGGGCCATGTACGCCGACGAAGCTCATCGCCCGGAAGGCCAGATCTTCGGCCAGTACATCGGACAGGATCCGACGGCTTTCAACGATCCCCAGACCGCCGAGAACATCGCCCGAAACATGTACGGCCAAGGGGCGGAGATTATCTATCACGCGGCCGGCGGATCCGGAACCGGACTCTTCAAGGCGGCCTACGACATGGGTAAGCTTGCCATCGGTGTAGACTCAGACCAGGGCCTCGTGTACGCGGAAGCCGAAAACGCCCAGGAACGGGCGATCGGCGAGCAGATTCTTACGTCGATGCTCAAGCGGGTCGATATCGGCGTCTTCCTCCTTGCCGAGGAGTTTATCCAGGGTAACGGCGACACCGACGGGGGATACGTCAGCTACGGCCTCGACGACGACGGGGTCGGTTACGCCGTGAACGAGCACAACCGGGAGATGGTCGCCCCGTATCAGGACCGTCTCGACGCCCTGAAGGCGCAAGTCGTAAACGGCGACATCGGCGTCCCCGAGAGCGATACCGAGATTCCCGAGTGGCGCGAAGCGACCTTCTAGGCTTTCGCAAGACCTATCAATCGATTACCCGCCGGCACGCTCTTCGTGTGCCGGCCTAGGGGAGTAGACCGGTGGCTCTCCTTACCATGACCGACATCCGCAAAACCTTTCCCGGGGTGGTTGCGAACGATCGCGTCAGCCTGGACCTTGCCGAAGGGGAGGTCCACGCCCTCGTCGGAGAGAACGGCGCGGGAAAGACCACCCTGATGAAGATCCTCTACGGACTCTACAAGCCCGACTCGGGAAACATCGCGGTCCGGGACCAAACCGTCTCGATAGCGGGTCCGAAGGACGCCATCGGCAAGGGCATTGGAATGGTCCACCAGCACTTTATGCTGGTGCCGGTGTTTTCCGTCCTCGAAAACATCATCCTCGGCTCCGAGGCTCTTGCCGAAGGGGGCGCCCGGCTCGCCGGGACCTTTCTCGAAACCCATAAGGCGCGGAAGCGAATCGAGGAGCTGATGGAGGCCAACGGTCTTTCGGTACCCCTCGACGCCCCGGTGGAGGAGATTCCGGTTGGGCTCCAACAGCGGGTCGAAATTCTAAAAACCCTCTACCGCGGAGCAGATATCCTCGTGTTCGACGAACCGACTGCGGTCTTGACCCCCCAGGAGGTCGGTGAGCTTTTCGAGACTTTTCGGGAGCTCTGCAACCAGGGGAAGGGCATCGTTTTTATCTCGCACAAGCTCGATGAGGTCCTTTCCGTAGCCGACCGGATTACCGTTATCCGGCGGGGAAAGGTGGTCGAGACCCTTCCGGCCGCGGGGGCGACCAAAGCGAAGATAGCAGAGCTGATGGTCGGAAAACCGGTGCTCTTGAGCGTCGAGAATCCACCTCGGGAGTCCGGAGACGCGGTCCTCGAAGTCCGGAACGTCAGCTATCTTCGGGAGACCGGTGTCCCGGCGCTCTCGGATATCTCCTTCGAGGTCCGGGCCGGGGAGATCTACGGCATTGCCGGGGTGGAAGGAAACGGTCAGAGCGAGCTTTTGACTATTCTCGCAGACCGGGTCAAGGGGTTCTCGGGAGACATCTTGCTCGACGGGGAGAGCATAGCCGGCCTCGACGTCCGGGACCGCCGGGAGGCGGGCATCGCTCATATTCCCGAGGACCGCCACCGCTTCGGGTTGATACTCCCTTTTAGCCTTGCGGACAACATGGTCCTCGGGCGTCACTACCGGAAGCCCTTCGTCAACGCCCTCTCCTTCGTCCAGCGGGAAGCGGTCAGACAGTTCGCGCAAAAAGCCATCGAGGCCTACGACATCCGCACCCCCTCTTCCGAGGTGCCGGCCCTCGCCCTCTCCGGGGGGAACCAACAAAAAGCGATTATCGCCCGGGAGCTGGAGAGCGACCCGAAGCTTCTCCTCGCGAGCCAGCCGACTCGCGGCGTCGATGTCGGCGCCACGGAGTTTATCTACAAGCAGTTGGTGGCCGCAAAAGAGGCGGGGAGGGCTGTCCTCTTGGTATCCGCCGACCTCGACGAGATTATGTCCCTCTCCGACCGGATCGGTGTTATCTACAACGGAAAGATAGCCCGGGAGTTTGACGCCCGGAGGGTGACAAAGGAAACCCTCGGGCTCTACATGACCGGCGGGGACACAGAGTCATGAACCTTTCGAAGCTCGCTCCCCGGCTGACCCGGTTGCAGCTGCTCGGGCTGGTTGCCCCGATCGTCGGGTTTCTCGCGGCGATCGTCGTACTTCTTATCATGGTCGTTTTAGTCGGAGAACGGCCCGGAACGGCGCTTTCGGCGATTCAGCGTATTACGATGGGAAACCCCTCCCGCCTCGCGGCGATTCTCTCCCAGGCTATTCCCCTCTACCTCGCCGGAATAGCCGTGGCCATCGCCTTTCAGGGCGGGGTCTTCAACATTGGCGTCGAAGGGCAGTACTTCTTCGGCGGCCTCGTCGGGGCGATCGCCGGTATCTATTTCCGGCTTCCCGCCTTTCTTCACGTTCCGGTTGTGGTTCTCTTCAGCATGATCGGAGGCGCCCTCTGGGCCTTTGTCCCGGCCCTTCTCAAGGTTACCCGGGGGGTCCACGAGGTTATCACCACCATCATGTTCAATAGCATCGCCATCTATTTGGTGAACTACCTCGTAAATCGTCCCCTGTCGGGGTTCGACGTGGGCGAGAGCCTGGAGCCCCAGACGGCTGCCATTCGGGATACGGCACTCTTCGGTCGGTTGAACCACTGGTTCCGCGCCGTCGGGTGGAACGTCGGGGACCATGTCTATCTCGATTACAGCCTCGTCGTCGCGGTGGTCATGGGGATCATTGTCTACCTGCTGGTCTACCGGACCCGAACCGGCTTCGAGATTCGGGCCGTCGGAATCGCCCCGGACGCGAGCCGTTACGGCGGTATTCGGGTCGACCGGGTTCGGGTTGCCTCGTTCCTCGCCAGCGGTGCCTTGGCGGGGCTGGTAGGAAGTCAGGAGATATTTGCGATTCGCGGCTATTACACCTTCGAGATTGCCTCGGGGGTCGGTTTCGACGGCATCGCCATCGCCCTAATCGGTCGGAACAATCCGATCGGAATTGTTTTTGCCGCGCTTCTCTTTAGCTTTCTCCGGCAGGCCGGTTACGGCCTTCAACTCTACACCTCGGTGCCGAACTCGATTTCCTATGTCATTACCGGCATCATGATTCTGATAATCGTTGTGGCCAACGAGCTGATGGTCCGCTACATCCGGCGGCTGCGACGCCGGGAGGCAGGTTGATGGAAGCCTTTCTGACCTTTCTCCTGAGGGGTATCCAAGTCTCGGCGCCGATCGCCTTCGCCGCCCTCGGCGGTGTGTTCTCCGAGCGGGGCGGAGTCGTCAACATCGCCCTCGAGGGCATCATGATCGTCACCACCTTCATGATCGTCTGGGGCTCGATGACCTTTCAGAGCTTCTTCGTCGGGGTCGTGGTGGCGATCCTGGCGGGGATGGCCGTGGCCCTTATCCACGCCGTGGTAACCGTAACCTACAAGGTCGACCAGATCGTCAGTGGGGTGGCGATAAACATACTGGCGATGGGAGTATCCCGCTTTTTGTCCCAGCGTATCTACGGGCAGGAGACGCAGTCGATCTTTAACTCCTACCTCTACCCTCGGCTTTTCGGCGTCAACCTCGTCGCGCTGTTGATTATCCCCGCGGGCCTCGTCGGCTGGTTTGTCCTCTACCGAACGGTCTTCGGGCTCCGGTTGCGCTCCGTCGGGGAGAACCCCGAGGCGGCGGACACCCTCGGCATATCCGTGCCTCGAATGCGGTACATCGGGGTGCTGATTTCCGGCGCCCTCTGCGGCCTTTCGGCGGCAACCCTCTACCCGGCGCAGTGGGTCAGCGGGATGACCGGTGGCCGGGGTTTTATCGCCCTCGCCGCGATGATCTTCGGGCGATGGCACCCCGTCGGCGCCGTCCTCGCGGCCCTGCTCTTCGGATTCGCGGACACCTTCCGGATTATGTTCGAGATGCGCATTCCCATCCCGGGACAGTTCGTCCAGATGTTCCCCTACGTCCTGGCGGTCGTGGTCCTTGCCGGAATCGTCGGGAGGGCCCGGGGTCCCGCAGCCTCCGGAAAGCCCTACGAGACCGGGGAGCAGTAGTGCCGAACGAAGTCTGGTGGCTCGTTCTGCTTGTGGTCAACTTCGGCCTCATTCTCTCGGTATTCCGGCTCTTCGGGAGTCGGGGGCTCTACGTCTGGGTCGCGGTTACCGTTATCGCCGCCAATATTCAGGTGGTAAAGACCGTAGAGCTTTTCGGGGTTACGGCAACCTTGGGGAACATCGTCTACGCAAGCTCCTTCTTGATAACGGATATTCTTTCGGAAAACTACGGCTTCGCCGGGGCCCGCCGGGCGGTCTACTACGGGTTTGCTTCGGTTATCGGGTTCACCATTCTGATGCAGCTCTCTCTCTACTTCGAGGCGGCTCCGGTCGACTTCGCCCAGGAGAGCCTGGCGGTTATCTTCGGTTTTCTGCCCCGGATCGTAGTTGCGAGCCTCCTTGCCTACGGCGTCTCCCAACTGCACGACGTCTGGGCCTACGCCTTCTGGAAGCGTCTTCTTCCGAAACGTCGCTACCTCTGGGTCCGGAACAACGCGAGCACCGTCGTCAGCCAGCTTATCGACAGCCTGGTATTCGCCACCGTCGCCTTCCTCGGTGTCTTTGACACGCGGACCTTTCTCGAGATTCTGATTACGACCTACCTGTTCAAGGTGATCGTTGCAATCTGTGATACGCCCTTTGTCTACCTCGCGCGCCGGTGGGTCGAGAAGAAGGCGGTCGACGCGTAGCGGCGCCGGTGCTGCGGGCTATTCCTTCCAGGGGAAGATGGTTCCCTTGAGGGTCCGCTTGCCGAGAATCTCTCGCTCTTCCTGCAGGAGCGCGTCCCAGGGTATCCCCCCGCGGGGTGTCTCCGGGTTCTGCTCCAAGTAGTCGTACTTGAGCATCCGAAGCTTCAGGGCGGTCTGGTGCCATACCAACAGGCCGGCCAATCCGGGAAAGAGAAGAACGGTAAAGACGCTCACTCCTGCGATAACGAGGGAACCGAAGAAGAGCGCAATGGTGAACCCGGTGTTATCGAAGAAGAGGAGAAAGGACTTCTTTACCGCCTTGCCGAAGCCGCACTCGGTCTGGAGGGCCGCCGGAAGGATGTACCGGCTCGAGAGAAACCAGAGGATGGCGCTCCAGAGAAGCAAGGCCATAGCCGCGCTCCCCAAGAAGGTTCCCATTGCCGCGTACGTAGGGACGGCAATCCCGAGAAGAAACCAGACGGCGAAGGTTGCGACGCCGAAGGGAAGGCTGACCTTCCAGGTGCGCCGGAGATAGCCCGGGACGGCCGACCAGCTAAGCGGTTCTCGCGTAACCACGGCCTTCGCGAAGGCCGACGCGACACCCATGTAGAGGAACACAAGTACCACGCCGACCGCCAAGAGAAGGTAGGCCAGCGGTATGCTCCTCGGGGCTGCCTCGAAGGGAAGGGTCAACGGTACAACCAGGACGAAGATAAAGCCGAGGTTGACCAATGCCGCCGGCAAGAAGTTGTCCCAGAGATCGAAGAAGGCTTTCTTGACAGTAAACCCGATCATTGGCATTAGTGTTAAGGAAATCCTGCGCTACGACAAGGCGGTCGCTTAGTGTTTTCTCAACTTGCCGCCCTCCTATCCCCCTGGGGGTGGATGCTGGGCCTCTTCGTGTTTTGTTTTGTCCTCGGAGTATTCGCCGTTCTTGCGGGTGTTGGGGGTGGTGTTCTCTTTGTTCCCCTGATCGGCGCGCTCTTTCCCTTTCACATCGACTTCGCCCGTGGTGCCGGGCTTCTCGTTGCCCTCTGCGGCGGGATCGCGGCGGCTCCGCGGCTTATCCGGGAAGGGTACGCCAGCCTGAGCCTCGCGATCCCCCTGGGGCTCTTTGCCTCCGCGGGGGGCATCGTCGGTGCCGTCATCGGCCTCTCGGCTAACCGGAGCGCCCTCGAGATTCTCCTCGGGGTTCTTATCTTGTTGACCGTGGCACTCTTTCTTATTCCCAAGTCCGCCGACGGGGGACTCGAAGAGCCCCTCGGGTTGGCGCGTTATCTCGGGATACAGGGGACCATCCCGGGGGCTAACGGAGAGCGGCTTCCCTGGGGCGTCCGGCGTATGCACTGGGGGATCGCGGGAGTTGTAGTTATCGGATTCGTCGGGGGGCTCTTCGGGCTCGGAGTCGGGTGGGCGAATGTGCCGCTGCTATCGCTTCTTGTCGGGGCACCGTTGAAGGTCGCCGTCGCGACCAGCGTACTGATCATCACCATAAACAGCTCCGCCGCCGCCTGGGTCTACGTGCTCCAAGGTGGCGTCATCCCGGTTGTCGCGATCCCGGCAATTCTCGGGATGATGCTCGGTACCCGTCTCGGATCGCGGTTTATTCACGGCGCTTCGCCGGGCTTTCTCAAGACAATCGTCGTGGTCGTCCTTGCCTTTGCCGGCATCCGGTCTATCCTGAGTGGAGTCAACCTATGAAGCTCTACGAATCCGTATACGCCCGGGTGCTCGGGACTATGGCCGTCCTGGGGTTCGTGCTGCTTCTGGTGTCGGTGGCGGTAACCGTCTTCGAGTTGCTGCCGACCGGTGTGGAGCCGGATGAGTGGCAGGAAATCTGGCTTCGGCCGGCGCAGTCGATGCGAGAGCAGGTGCTCTCGAAGCTCGACCTCGGGTCCGGACCGCTGACCGCGGAAGAGCTCGGCTTTATCGCGATCGGCTTTTTCGGAGTAGCGACGGCGGTAACCCTGATCGCCTCGATTCCCGCCTTCTTCGCGAAGAAACACTTTTCCCTCGGGCTCTTGGGATTGCTGCAGCTGTTGGTCTTTGCGGTAGCAATCTGGGTCAGTGTCGGTTAATCCAGGCCAGGCTTTCCGCGGCGACCCGGTCTCGCTCTTCGTCGTTGGTAACGACGTGGCCGCTTGTCGTAAGCTTTAGGAGGTCGACCGGACCGGCGATCCTCTTCGTGACGTGCGTGGCTACCGAGAGGGGTACCGTCCGGTCCCCGGGGCTTATCACCAGGAGCGTCGGACAGGTTACGAGCGACAGACGCCGCCGGGCGTAGAGTTGGAGGTGCCGAAGATGCCCCGCGGGACGGACCCAATCGTAGCGCTGGTAGGCGATCTCTATGGCCCGGAGGTCGGGATCGGTTTGCTCGAGTTCATGGTGCCGGGGAATCCGGCGCAAGAACAGGCCGAGGTAGGGAGTCAGGGGAATGCGCCAATCGAAGAGGGTAAAGGCCGGCGCGTAGAGAAGCAGCCCCGCCGGTTGGAACTGCCCGGCGACTGCGGCCGCGATAAGACCACCCATCGAGAGCCCCCCGACAAAGATCCTCCGATAGCGCCCCGCCAGATCCAAGTAGTCGTCTATCCCCCGGCGCAACCAATCGCGGTGGTTCGTCTTGAGGAAATCATCCCCGTTCGTCCCGTGCCCCGGAAGCCTGGGTACCGATACCGTGTACCCCTCCGAATGAAGCCGCTTTGCAACCGGCAGCATGTCCGAGGAAACTCCGGTGAACCCGTGGATTAGGAGTACAGCCGTGCCGTTCGTTCCTTCGAGAAAGAAACTCCGGGCCGGCGGAAGCACGCGGCTATCGGAAGGGGCGTCTGGGTGTTTCATCCTCTTTACAGCTTGAATCCCGCCTTGTGCCGTGTCAATACATCCCGCCGGCTTTGTCTCCGCCGGCTTCAGCTCTGGGCGTGGGCGATGCGCCGCTTAGAGCATGTTGTAAGGCGCTCGGTTGGCCCCCACTATTATCTTCATCCATGTCTTCCGTACGTGCACTCCTTGGTGACAACCTTCGGCGAAACCGGGAACGTCTCCGTATGACCCAAGAGCAGTTCTCCGAGCGCTGCGGACTCTCGGCCGGCTACATCGGGGAAATCGAGCAGGGGAAGAAGTTCCCTTCGGCCGTTGCACTCGATCGGATCGTCGACGCCCTCGGGGTGCAGCCGTTTCAACTCTTTCTCGAAGAAGAGCAATGGGAGGTTAGAGACCGTCTCGACTCGATTACGAGCATGTACGAAGACGTTCGGCAGGGCTTTACCGAGGTGTTGAACGAGGCGCTCCGGAATCATCTAAGACATTAGCACTCTAATCTTCGCCTCCAGGGGTCGAGACTGTACGTAGGAGTTCGACCGTGGAGATGAAAGTAGGGATCTTCTTTTCCGGCTCTATCGACGAGCAGATCGCGACTACGTTACGAATCTGCCGATCGGAGGGGATAGACGCGAGCGCCTACCGTTTTCGGCGGGAATGGGCCTTCCTGGATCCCGCAGAGGTGGCCGTTAACTTCGGTGCGTTGACCCACGTTCTCCTCCGGGGAACCGAAAGCGTGCTTTCGGCGGGTTGGCTCCCCTTTGTCGCGGGCTTCGTTCTCGGGCGCGACCGAGACTCCTGCATCCTCGGGCCCCTAGACCGGGAAGACCTTCCGACTTTCCTAGAGAACCTGCCCGTTTTGTTCGTCGAAAGGGGGCTTCAAGACTACTTAAGGGAGGAACATCTCCTTCTCGAACGGGAGCGGAGCCTCGAAGCGGCTCGAGAAGAGATTCGGGCCGCCGGCCTTCCGGAAACCGAAGACGCCTTTGCCGGTGCTGCGGTCGCCGGGGATAGCGACTCTCTGCGAAACTTTCTCAAGGTTGGTTTTTCCCCTGATATCCGGGACCGAAAGGGTGTGCCTGTGCTGGTCTTAGCGATTCGAAACAACAACCCGGCGGCCGGAGAGGTTCTTCTTTCGCGAGGCGCCGACCCGAATGCCATGAGCGAGGACCGGGGCACCACCGCCCTCATGGAGGCCGCGTCCCTGGGAAACCTGCACATCGTCGAGATGCTCCTTAGCCACGGCGCAAACCCGGATCTGCGGAGCAAGAGCGGCAGGACGGCACTTATGCTCGCGGTTAGCGAAGGAAATCGAGACGTCGCCGCGGCGCTCCTTTCCGCCGGCGCCGACCGGGAAATCGTCGACGACCTTGGAATGACCGCGGTAGGGTACGCGAAGCTCTTTAAACTGGAAGATCTCTTCGAGACCTCGGACCAAGCTTGACATGCCCCTAGGGCGGATATACTTTTCTCTCGATGTCGTCAATGGAGCCGGTCCACATCTTTCATGTGTACCGTAGCGACGGAACGCCTCTCTTTTTGCATCCCTTTGGGGGCAAACGACGGATTGTTGATATCCTCGAGGGGCGCGAGGTCGATGGATTATACGGACGGGAACCCCGGGTGGAATCCCTGACCATGTTTCGAAACGAGCTGTACCGGATTATCGAACGGGACGTAAAGGAGTGGATATCCGAAATTCGGTTCCTCCCGCGTTTCTTGATAGCCTCGGCGGTTTTTGTTTTGGCGTACCTCTTCTTTGCCCTCGTGGTCCGGGACCCGCTTCCCGTTATCGACGAGATCGGACTCGCCTTCGGCGGTGCAATCGTTACCTACCTTCTCGTCGGTAAAAGAGACCTGCGATCCGGCGCCGCGGCAAAGCGCCGCATCAGCCTCCGGACCAAGGTGGACAATATCGTCTTCCAGGAGTCGGAATTGGCCGGAGACTTCGAGGCCCTTCTGGCGAAAACCGAGGAAGCCGGAGTCGACGAGCTTATCTCCTCCCTCTCGGACCCCAGCACCGCAGGCGGTCTGGCGGGATACTACGGGCAGGACAACGACGCACTTCGTCAGCTGATAGCCTATCTGACGGACTACTTTACCGGCAAAGAGTACCGAAAGCAGGAGAGTCGCCTGCTGAAGTCCGGGGCTTCGATCGGGGAGAAGGACCGGTCGGCCCTAAAGCGGTGGGTCTCTTCGAAAGACGTCGATTTACCGCTCTTTGCGGTCTACCTGTCGATTAAACGTCAAGCCGCCAGAACAGGGTGACCGAAGACGTGGGGAGATCGGGGAATTGAGCCCTAGTCCGCACCTTCGACAAAGACGTCGTCCTCGCCGAGGCGAATCGCCGACATCCGACGTTGAAGGGTTGAGAGCCGCTGCGCCGAGGCGAGGGTTTCCGCCGCCGGCTGGAAGGTCGGGTCGATTTCCAGAGCGTTTCCCGCAAGACGAATGGTTTCTTCGACGTTCCCCTCGGCAAACGCCACCAGCGACTCGAGGTAGTAGTTCTCCACCATCTGCGCGCGGTCGCCCCTCCCCCGGTCCCCCATATCGAAGCTCGCCTGGATACTAAAGCGGTCGACGGCGTTCGTTTGGGTGGTCATGTCGAGGGTGTAGTTCATATCCAGCTTGACCTTTTCGAGAGCGAGCCCCGTCCCGAGGCTCATCCGGGGGTTGCCTCCCCGAACCATGAATCCGAGTTGGGTGGAGAGAAAGTCGGTAATCTGCGCGGAAAGGCCGGTGGCAAGGTAGGGTTTCTGGGCCGGGAGATCGGAGAAGAGGATAAGAGGAACGTTGTAATCCGCCGAAAGCGTCAGCGGCCGGATCGGAGCGTAGGCAATTCCGAGGGTCGCGTAGCTTGGCAAGGGCTCTTCCTGTACCGCAGGCCCGAGGTTCCGGGCCGCAATTCCGACGGAGAAGTTCTTTTCCCGGGATGGGTAGAACTTGGCGACGTCAAACCTTGTCAGAGCACCGACATCCATCATAACGCCGAAGGCGGACTGCCCCGGAGCGATTACCTCCGGAATATTCCGGTGGGCGACCTTGAAGTTGGCTCCGACGGAGACGCCCCGAAAATCGTAGCTATGGAGGAAGTTGTAGGAGGCGTTCAATACCGCGACCGTCTCGGTGTAACGGATGCTTGCTTCCTGCTCCCCGGTACGGTCGTACTCGGTAAAGGGAACGTGTAAAAACTTCAGTCCCGCCCCGATTCCAAAGTGTTCGAACCGGGTCGTGTACCAGAGGCCTTCCATATTGGCGTCGGCGATAAGATTGTTGTGCATAATTGCCGCCATCGTTTGGGGCAGGCGGGAGCTTGCAGCGGGGTTGGCCTCGAAAAAACTGATGTCCCGGGCCACGGCGGTGTATGCGGTGCCCATCGACTCGTACTCCCCACCGGTGGGGATCATCAGGGTCGGGAAAACCGTCAAACCGGTGTTCTCGACCTCGTCGGCGCCGAACATATCCGCGAGACCAAAGGGGATATCCGTCAACTCGAAGGCGCTCCCCGGGGAGACGGCAGCGAGGAAAAACAGGAAGGTAACAAACCCTTTCCTTAGCACGCTTTGAATATATCGCTTAGGTTCGCTCATATCTACAATTCGCCGATTTCGGCGCTATCTTACTATGATATCGGCAGCTTTTACCTCGCATTCGATTGATGCCGATAGTGATATAGTTATGAAGAGGAGGGGGATTCTGCGTTTTTCATCGGGATTTCGAGTTGTTTCCCGGTATCTCATCGCACTAGCCCTCCTCTGTCTCTTTTCCCTTCCGCCGCTTTGGGCCGGGGGCCAACCCGAAGAAGACCCGATTCGAACCGCCGAAGCCCTGGTAGAGGAGGGACGGATAAACGACGCGATTCTTCTCCTCGAAAACACCGTCCGCAAGGATCCGAGGCGCCTCGAGCAAGCCGAGAATCTGATGGACCGGATTCTGAATATTCGGAGCAGTTACAACGACTTATTCGCGCAGCTCATTGATCACTTGGAAACGAACCCCGCGGAAATCGAAACGACGCTGGATATTATCGCGCGAATGGAGGCCCTCGACGAGTATCCGAATGAACGCGTTGTGGCGCAGATTACCGAGGCGCGTCTGATCGCCCAGCTGGCGTACGACCGCAACCTTGCCGAACAGATCGTCGAGGACGCCGCCCGGTTTATCGCCGAAGGCCGCTATTCCGAGGCGGTCGAGCGCTATCTTTCCGGATTCGATCTTCAGACCGAGGTCTATCGCCTCCGGGACTACCCGAACCCCTTCTACGAATCCGCCGCGGACGCCCGGCAGGCGGTCGAATCCGCCGCCCGGGGCTTTCTGGCCCGAGCCCCGGATGTGCGGGGCGTGACCGACTCGATGGTATCGGCCCTTTCCTTTTCCGCCGAAACGCCCATTCCCTCTCGAGATATCCTGGACCAGCGTCTCGTGGCCCTTGCGGATCCCTGGGACGCGGTCCATTCCGAGGAAGACCGGGTTACCGAAAACGGCGAGACTCTCGAAGCCCTCCGCCGGCAGGTTTCCGAGTTCTACCCCGAGGACCCGGTGGATTGGCACCTCTGCTCTCATGCTGCCTGTCTATCGGACATCATTCACTCACTCCTTGGTGCGTGTCTTCGCGTGTGGCATCAGATGGTCGTGCGTGATGCGCTCAACTCGGCCATGGAGGACGAGTTGAAGCGTGACAAGGATGTGTTCCTCATTGGTCAGTGCGCTCGCCTC
>CAYPUT010000061.1:0-15484 GCA_964413945.1 uncultured Spirochaetaceae bacterium | reverse complement strand
GAAGTTTCGGTCGAACGGCGAGCAGGCACCCGGTTTGTTATCGAGCTCGGGGAGTCGGGTGCTCCGGTCGGTCGGCCCGGGTAGCTCCTAGGAGCAAGGCGACTCCGAGGCCCGCGGCAACGAGGGCCGGCGTCGCGTAGGAGCCGGTGAGGTCCCGGCCGAAACTAAAGACATAGGGGCCGAGTGCCGTCCCGGCTACGTTCATCGCCATCGCGAAGCCGGCGACGGCGCCAAGATGTCCCCGGCCGAAAAACCGGGGCCAGGTTACGTTGGCAATAATCCCGAACATTCCCTGCATCATCCCTAATCCGAGAATCAATCCGAAATAGGGAGCTCCCGGCCCGATGACGGCGATTGACGTCGCGAGGACTAAGAGGCCGAGAAGCTCGACCATCGCCATGTACTTGAGGCGGACGAAGTCCGAGAGGTAGCTGCCGATTACCTCGACGGATACGGCGACCACCGCTGCGGGAAGGAACACCCCGACCGCCCGCGCTCTGTCCATCCCCGCGTCGGCGAAGATCGACACGATGTGGAAGGTGTAAGCGGTCATTACCAAGCCGGTTAGAACCAATGTCAGGGTAAAGAGCCAGAAGGTGTAGGTGCGCCGGGCCTCCGCGGGCGTAAAGGACTCCGACGGGGAGGTCTCGGCGTTCCGGCGTTTTCCCGTGCCGTGGAGCGGTCCGTCGGGGATTAGGCCGTGCGCCTCCGGGGTGTCCCGGTAGAACAGAAAGGCCCCGAAGGAGAAGAGGCCGATGCCGAGCGCCAGGACCCGCCATGCCCCCTGCCACCCGAAAGCGCCGATTAAGCCGTCGAAGGCCCGGGGAGCCGCCGAGAATCCGAAGGAGATCGAAATTCCCATAAAGGCGTTGGCCAGGCCTCGGCGCTCGTCGAACCATTCCATCACCATGTTTCGCGAAGCGAGGGTCAACATCCCCTGGCCGGTAAATCGCAGGAGAAAAAACCCCAGCGTCATAACCGCCACGGCAAGGACGCCGCCACCTAAAGCAGCCGCCGGCCCCGGTGCCGCCGTCAGCCCCAGAAGTACCGCGGCCAGAAGAAGTGCCGCCGCGGTCCCGAGAACCCGGCCTCCGAAGTAGTCGTAGAGCCTGCCGGCCTGGGCCAGAAGCAGCGCGCTCGCGACGGTGCCGATTAGATACGCCAGGCTCAGCTCGGTCCGGGAGATAGCGAGGGCCTCGATGAGGTGATCGGTAAAGACCGAAACGCCCACAGTCTGACCCGGGGTGCTGGCGAACATCCCAAGGGTTCCGAAAAAGAGGACGCCCCATCCGTAGAAAAAGGGGAGCCTCGCCGGGTCGAAGGGAAACCGGGCCAGGCGTTTCGGGGAGCCGGGGTGGCCGGAGTGTGTCATGATCGACACAAGGTACTCGCGAGGCGACGAAAAGCAAAGGGGGTGCTGTTAAAGCGGCTCTTCGGGACGCCCAACGTCGGCAAAGGCGTTTGAATTTTTGCACCCTTCGTGATAGAGTCCCTCAACTTTTTACCATTTGAGCCGTTAGAACGGAAAGAAAAGGTCATGGAAGACACCCCGAAAGCGACCGGCCCCGGGCGCGAGTTGCTTTTGTTTCTTACGCTCCTCCTACTCGGGGTGCTCTTTAGCTATCTCAGTGTCGCGATTCCGGGAACCGAAGTTCACTTCGACGTCCGTACGCTGTTCGCCTTCCTCGGGTTCGCCCTCCTTCGGAGCTGGACGGCACCGCTTCTGCTGGCCCTGGGTGTCGCTGCAGCGGGCCCCCATCAAATTCCCCTGCTAACGGCGACCCTCTACAATCTGTTCTATCTCGTGCCGATCTTCCTGGTGGTGCGCTTGGTCTACCGCCGGCTGCTTCGGCGCATACCGACATTTTCGGGGTACGGCTTTGCCTGGGCGGGGCTTATCCTTCTCTGCTACCAACTATTCCTCACGCCAATTATTTGGGGTCTGATTGGGTACCTGCGAGGAGTCCCCATCCTTCCGATGGTCGTCGAGGGGTGGGTGACGCAGCCCTATCTGGTCGAATCGGCGATCGTCGCCGCTCTTGCGTCGTTGAGCTTCGTTCTCTACCGCGTCTATTGCGAGCTGGTGTCCATTCAAATGGAGCTCCGCACGACTCTCTATTCTATCGGCGACGGTGTAATAGCCACGGACTCCGACGGCCGGGTCCGGAGACTCAACTCTGCCGCCGCGGCCCTGACAGGGTGGAGCGAGGAGGAGGCTCGAAACCGTCCCCTGGAAGAGGTATTCGACATATCCAACGAAGAGACCGGCGAGGCGGTGGAGACGCCGGTTCGCCGGGTCCTCGAGGAGGGCATCGTCGTCGGCTTGGCCAATCACACGGTTCTCCGGGGGCGGGACGGCACCCTCCGGCCGATTCTCGACAGCGGCGCGCCGATCCGGGGTGTCGAGGGAGCGATTGCGGGCGTCGTGTTGGTATTCCGGGATCAGACCAACGAGCGGCTTGCAGAGAGGGTGATGCAGACCACTCTCGCCGACCGGGAGATTCTCCTACGGGAGCTCTACCACCGCACCAAGAACAACATGAACGTCATTTCCTCGATGCTTTCCCTCCGGGCTTCCGAGTCGGGCTCCACGGAGATCGCAGAGCTGGTCCGGGAGACCGAAAGCCGAATCCAGACCATCGCCCTCGTCCACGACAAGCTCTACCAGACCGGCGACCTCTCGCAGGTAGATTTGGGCGAGTACATTCAAGAGCTATCGCAGCTGTTGATAGAGGGCTACGCTCCCGTCGACGGACGAATCCAGCTTCGGGTAGAGACCGATTCGATAACCGGTGCCATCGATATCGCCGTCCCCTGTGGACTCTTAGTGAACGAGCTTGTCTCCAACTGTTTGAAACACGCCTACCCCGACGGCCGATCCGGTAGGATAACCGTGGGGCTCCGAGGCACCGCCGACGGACGTATCGAACTCTGGGTAGAGGACGACGGGGTTGGGTTTCCCGCGGGTTTCGATCCTCTAATCGCGACTACCCTGGGAAGCCAAACGATCATCCTTCTCGTCGAGCACCAGCTCCAGGGCACGATCGTCTTCGACGGCACGGAGGGAGTCCGGGTAACCGCGCGCTTCTCCCCGGGGCTCTATCCGAGGCGGGTATAGAGATGTCGAAGGAGCTCCGGGCCCTAATCGTCGAAGACGAGGCAATCATAGCGCTCAGCCTCCGACGCACCCTATCAGAGGCCGGGTTCGAAATCTGCGGCACCGTTGCCAAGGGGGAGGACGCCGTGCGCGTCGCCGAAGCAACGCAGCCCGCCGTCGTGGTAATGGACATTCTCCTCGCCGGAGCGTTGGACGGAATCGAAGCTGCCCGGCGCATTATGCAGAAGACCGACGTGCCGATCGTCTTTGCGACCGGCTACCAGGACCCCGAGATTCGGGACCGAGCGATGGAGCTGCATCCGGTGGGGTTTCTCAAGAAACCGATCGACAACCGGGCTCTTCTCGCACTCCTCGAGCGGGTACGCCTCGGATCGACTCCCTAGAACAGCATCTGGACCGGAATCCATCCGGCGGGGTCCGCCATCTCCTGGTGGATCATCCCCAACTCGACGTCGACGGTCAGCTCCGCCACCAGATACCCGGTCCCCTCGTACTCGTACCGGGCGCCGGCGCCCTCCACGTCGACCGCGGCAAGAGCGTGGGCGTACTGATTGGAGACCATCAAAATGGCGTCGAAGTCCATGTGATGGAGGAGGATGATGTAGATAAGGGCCAGGGCGTCGCAGTCCCCGGTCCGGGTCATCAGGCTCGAGGTAGGGGACTGAAGATCAGATAAGGTACCGGTCCGGGCGTATTCGAACTCCTGGAGCCAGTCGAGGAGCCGGGCGGGAATCTCGGACCGGGCTACTCCGGCGTTCCGGAAGTGCTCCTCCAGATCGGCGGCGAGCCCCTCGAGTCGGTCGACGTTGTCCCGGTAGATAACCCGGTAGAAGCGTTTCCAGGCTTCGACCCACTCTCCGGCGGCTCCCCAACGCTCCACCCCGTAGGCGGTCAGAATCCGCGCTTCCCGCTCGATGAGAACCTGCGTCGCTTCGGTCTCCTCGGCATCCAGCTCGAGGGTTACCGCACTCCCTTCGAAGTCGAAGCGCTGGGGCTCCGGATCCGGGGGCGGGTAGGCGTAGTAGAACTGACTGACGGGCCCGGGTAGCAGCCGGCCTTCCTCGTCGGCGGCAAAGGAGTCGACGTTCGTCAGCAGAAAGTCGTGGTACCCTTCGTATTTGGAGACCTCTGCGAAGGACATCACCGCGTAGTCGCGATCCTGCCGGTCGACAAAGGAGTAGTAGCCGCGGAACTCCGGTCCGCCTTCGCCACTCGCAAAGGTCAGATCGGCCAAAATCGCCTCTCGGTCATTGAACATGAAGGGCGCGCTGTCCCCCGAGGCTCCGAGCTGCTGCCTAATAAAGGCGTCTATCTCTGCGGGCCCTTCGAAGGTGTCTCCGGGGAAGCTGAAGACCTGAAAGACCGCGACCCCCTTAGGGTCGATAAAAGAGACCAACTCCGGCGTGGCGGCTTCCGCAATCTCCCAACCGGCCGGCACGTCGACGACGTACCCGAGTTGGGCGTTGCGAAACTGATGGGCCTCCGCCGCCGGCGCCCGCCCCGTGAGGGTGACTGCGGCGAGGAGAATGATCGCGGCGGTCAATTTCCGTATTCGCATAGCTTTCACTATCTCTAGGTTCGGAGGCCGGCGTCTACTCCTTGACCGTGAGATCTCGCCGTCTGTCTATTCCGGCCGGCTCCAGTAGTCCAGGACCAGGGATCCGGTCAAGAGAGGCCGGACTATCTTTACAAAGTCCTGATGCGCCGGGTGCGGAATGTAGGCGTCCCGGGCCGCTTCGTCCTCGAAAGTAACCAGGAAGCAGTGGGAGTAGCCCTGGTTCTTGTTCTCGACACTGACGTTGGTTCCCCACTCGAAATCCTTGATGCCGTCGATCTTTGACGGCAGGGCGGCAAACCCCTCTTCGACCTTGCGGATATCTTCCGGCGAGGTCTCGTCCTTGAATCCGAACAGGACAACGTGGCGCAGTTCTGACATTTGTTCCTCCTTCGGTAGTATGACCTATCCCCCGGCGCTTGTCATTATCGTTCCAAATATGGAACGATGAACCAATATGAGCTCTTCCGTCGCCGCGATCGAACGAATGGACAAGATCTTTCAATTGCTCGCGGAAAAGCCCGAGGGGGTCTCCCTCAGCGGTATCTCCCAGGCCCTCGGCATACCCAAGACGACGACCTTTCGTCTGTTGTTTACCCTCGAGGAGCTCGGTTACGTCGAGAGCGCTTCCCGGAACGGGCTGTTCCGGATCGGCTACAAGATGGGCATCTGGGCCCGGGAAGGCACCGTCGCGACCTCCCTCGTGGAGATCGGCAGGCCGATCCTGAAACGTCTGGCCGAAGAGACGCGGCAAACCGCCAAGATAAGCGTCGCCCGGAACAACCATGCCGTCGTGATCGCGAAGCACGACAGCCCCGAGGAGATGCGAATCTACGTCAAGGTCGGTGCCGTTTTTCCCCTTCATTCAGGCGCCGCGAGCCGGATCCTTCTCGCATGGCTTCCGGAAGCGGATTTGGAGATCTACCTGGCTTCCGGCTTGGACCGGTTCACGCGCCACACCTTTGCCGAGCCCGGGGAACTTCTCGGAAGCCTAGAGACCATTCGAAACCAAGGCTACGCCGTCGACGACGGCGAGTATCTCGAAGGCGTCGGGGCGGTCGCGGTCCCGATCCGAGGATTCGGCGGAACCGTCGTGGCGGCCCTGAGCCTTCCGTACATCAACGGCACCGTGGACAAGAACGAACAGCAGCGGCTTATCGCCGGGGCGCAAGTCGCGAGTGACGCGATTTCCCGGGGTCTAGGCTACGCTTCCCCGAACGGAAAATCCGAAAGGCGCCCGTAGGGTCGTCTCGACCGCCTCAAACGGCCGGAACAAGCACACACCGGAAAAACACAATTCTGGGAGCACCAAATACTTCTTGACGTGTCAGGATTTCCGTGAGAAAATATGGAACGTTGTTCCAGATACGGAACACCGCCACCTACCAAAGGAGGAATGGTATGCGAAATGTGTTTCTAGTTTTGTTCGCTGTTGTCTTGATTGCGAGTCCGGTCTTCGCCGGAGGGCAGGGAGAGGCCGCCGACGCCGACGAGGGGATGCCGACTTACGAGCTAACTCTCGGGCATACGATGCCTCCGGGGCACCCCGGGAGCGAAGCCGCCGAGTTCTTCGGGCAGAGAGTGGCCGAGCTTACCGACGGGAACGTGACGATCGACGTGTTTCCGGCGGAACAGCTCGGAGGTGCTCAGGAACAGATCGAATCGACCATGCGGGGTACCCAGGACTTCGCGATCGACGGCCCCGGCATTATCAGTCAATTCTATCCGCGGATCTCGGTTCTCGACGCGCCCTTTATGTTTGCAAGCTATGATGAGTTCCTGAAGGTCTACAATAGCGACTACGGTCGGGAGTTCTTCGACGGTCTCCTCGACGAAACCGGGCTCCGGGTTCTCGAGACATCGATGTATGGGACTCGGCAACTAACCACGAACCGAGCGATCAACAGCCTTGGAGACTTGGAAGGCCTCAAGATCCGCGTTCCGCCGGTCGAAGACTGGGTGGCCGCGTGGCGGGCGATCGGCGCCAACCCGACACCCATCGCATTCGGCGAGGTTTACTTCTCGCTTCAACAGTCCGTCGTCGACGCCCAGGAAAATCCCCTTCCGACCATCTACACCTACAAGTTCTACGAGGTACAGGACTACGTCTATCTGACCGATCATCAGATCGGTATGATCTACTTCCTCGTAAACAACGATCTCTGGGAGGGCATGCCGGAGGCGTATCAGGAAGCCATCGTGCAGGCTGCTGCAGAGGCCTCCAAGCAGAACAACGACACCATCCAGAACAACCGGGAGAACTTTGTCGCCGAGATCGAAGCGGCGGGAACCCAAGTAATCCCCATCGATCCGGATATCCGCCAAGCCATGAAGGACCGTGCCCAGAGCATCTGGCCCGACTTCGAAAGCAAGTGGGGCGACGGTACCGTGGAGAGCATCCAGGCCATCGTCCGTCGATAGCTGACAGATCACAGATGGACAGGACCGATGCCCCTGGGGTATCGGTCCTCCCGTCTTAAGAAGGCCGTATCACAGCAATGACCCAAGACATACAAAAAATAGAAGCGTGGATTCTCAAAGCGGTGGTCGCGGTATCCATCGGCATAATGGTGGTTCTTTGTATCGTTACCTTTATGCAGGTGGTTATGCGCTACGTATTTCAAAATCCGCCGTACTGGTCCGAAGAGCTCGCCCGATTCCTGATGGTGTGGGTCTCCTTCCTCGGCTTTAATGTTGTTCTCCTCCGGCGTTCCGAGATGACGGTGACGTTTTTCGCGGAACGTTTTCCTCTTGCGTCTCAGCGCGTGCGGGAGACGGTGGTTACGCTTTTGATCATCGCCTTTTTAGGCCTTGCGGTGTACCACGGCACCATTTTCGCTGTCGAAAGCTTCCGGGTGCGGAGCGTTGCCTTGCAGGTACCCATGACCATTGTCTACGTTAGCCTTCCCTTTAGCTTTTTTCTCGCTGGAGTTCTCTACGTGTTAAGACTGATCTCCCTCTGGTCGACCGGAGACATGCCCGGTCCGATACAACCGAAGGAGACAGACTAATGAGTCTTACCTGGTGGTTTATCCCCGGTTGGGTGCTGTTGCTGGTCGCCGGAATGCCGGTTGCCTTCTCCCTGGCGGTTATATCCGCGGCGTTCTTGATCAGCCAAGATGTCAATCTCTACCTGATCGCCCAACGAATGGTGATGGGTCCCGACAGCTTTCCCCTCCTGGCGGTTCCCTTCTTTATTCTTGCCGGCAGTCTGATGAACAACAACGGGATCACTACCCGAATCTTCAACTTTGCCCGGAGCCTCGTGGGGTTTATTCCCGGTGGGCTCGGCCACGTCAACGTCGTCGCCAGCATGATTTTCTCCGGGATGTCCGGGTCCGCCGTAGCCGATGCCGCGGGACTCGGAGTGATGGAAATCAAGGAGATGGTCAAAGAGGACTACAAGCCGGAGTTCAGCGCTGCGATAACCGCTGCGTCGGCGACCATCGGCCCCATCGTACCGCCGAGTATCCCGATGGTCATCTTCGGTGTTCTCTCGGGTGCCTCGGTCGGGCGGTTGTTCCTCGGCGGCTTTATTCCGGGTATTCTGATGGGCCTCGGGCTTATGGCCGTGGTCTTTATTATCGCCCGGCGGGAGCATCTGGTCAGCCACGAGCGCTTCTCCCTTAAGGCGCTCGGCAAGAGTTTCGTCGATTCCTTCTGGGCTCTGTTGACCCCCGGTATCATTATGGGCGGAATTATCTTCGGCGTCTTTACCCCGACAGAGGCGGCTATCGTAACGGTGTTCTACGCGCTCCTTATCTCGGCGCTTTTCTACCGGAGTCTCACCACCAAAGCGGTCAAGGACGCCCTCGTAGATACCATCGAGTTTACCGCCAACATCATGCTCATAGTCGCTGCCGCCCGCCTCTTTGGATGGGTTCTGACCCGGTCCGGGGTGCCTCAGGACTTTACCCGGGCGTTAATGGCCATCACCACGAATCCACAGATCGCGATGCTCCTGGTAACCGCCTTGGTGCTCTTTCTCGGGATGGTGATGGAAGGGATCGCGGTTATGATGATTCTCGTTCCCGTGTTGATGCCCGTCACCCAGGTTATCGGCATAGACCCGGTCCACCTCGGGGTGGTGTTCGTGTTGGTGTTGATGATCGGTCTTATCACGCCCCCCTTCGCCGTCAACATCATGATCGTTTCCGGCATCGCGAAGGTGTCCTTCGATAGGGTGGTCGTGGCCCTCGTACCCTTTATCGCCGTTCTGGTGGTGGTGGCCCTTGCCGTCGCCCTCATACCGGATTTCGTTATGTTCTTGCCTCGACTCATGAATTAAGGAGAATGGAGTTGGATCTTCACGTTGTACGAAAGGAGCTGTTTTCCGCCGTCATCGGCGATGTCATGGATAAGATGGGCCTCTTTCACCAGTTCGTGCCTCCGGAGGTGCAGCCCCTCGACACATCGACGGTTCTGGTGGGATACGCGATGCCGGTTCTCGAGGCGGACTGCTACGGCATCGAGATCGCCTCGGAGAACCGCACGGCCGCCTTCGGCAAGATGTTCGAAGCCCTCGATAGCCTGAAGCCCGGCGAAGTCTACGTCTGCGCCGGGGGAAACGGCGCCTACGCACAGTGGGGAGAGTTGATGAGCACCCGGGCCCAGGCCCTCGGGGCAGCCGGCGCCGTCGTCAACGGCTACTCCCGGGACACCAACGGGATCCAGCGCCTCAATTTTCCCACGTTTTCCCGGGGACGCTACGCCCAGGACCAGGGAGTCCGGGGACGGGTTATCGACTACCGGTGCGCCGTCGAGTTTCCGAACGGCACGGTCGTGGAGCCCGGAGACCTGGTCTTCGGCGATATCGACGGCGTGGTAATCGTCCCCCGGGGCCGGGCCGACGAGGTTATCGAAGCTGCCCTGGAGAAGGTCCGGGGAGAGAACCAGGTTCGCAAGGCCATCGAAGAGGGAATGGGCGCCGTCGAGGCTTTTGAAACCTTCGGGATCATGTAGCTTATGAAAAAGGCCTACGCCATCGGACGGAGCGACAACGTTGCCACCGTCCTCGAGGCGATCTCCGCCGGGGAGAAGGTCGAGGTCGTCGGGGAAGTCAGGATGATCGTCGAGGCGGTGAGCGACATCCCCGACGCTCACAAGATTGCCCTTTCCGTTATCGCGCCCGGGGAGGGTATATTCAAACTCGGCACCCGGATCGGAACGGCGAAAGCCGACATTTCCCCCGGCGAATGGGTCCACCTCCACAACGCCCGGAGCGACTACGACGCCCGGGCCGAAGGTGCGGACCTCGAAACGGGAATTATGGGCGACACAACCTACGAGTAAGGAGGTACGGCATGCCGGAACTCTCAAAAATATTCGAACGAACCTGGACCGGGTATCTGCGTCCCGACGGTAAGAAGGGAGTACGGAACCTCGTCCTCGTTATCTATACCGTCGAGTGCGCGAAACACGTGGCCCACAAGATAGCCGAAGGAGAACCGGACGACGTCCACGTCCTCGGGTTCTCGGGGTGCTACGACAACCAATACGCGATCAATCTTATGCTCTCGATGGTCCGGCATCCCAACGTCGGGGCGGTCCTCGCGGTAGGGCTCGGGTGCGAGTTTACCCGACCGGAAAAGATAGCGGAAGTCGCCGAGGCCGCCGGCCGTACGGCGCACTGGTTCAAAATCCAGGAGACCGGGGGGACCCGGAAGAGCATCGACGAAGGGAAGAGGATCGTCGGACAGATGCGGAGTCGTCTCGCCGAGGAGACACCCCGGGTCGAGATGGGTCTTGCCGACCTAACCGTCGGAGCCGAGTGCGGCGGGAGCGATTCTACCTCGGGTCTCGCGGCGAACCCCTGCGTCGGGCGGATGTTCGACTTTGTGGTCGACGCCGGGGGTACCGCGATCTGGGAAGAGATCGTCGAGATGCTCGGCCTCAAGAGCATCCTCGTCGAACGGGCCGCCTGCGAGTCGGCGGCGACGGCGATAGCCGAGGCCTACGACAAGGCGGAGGACTATTGCCGAGACGTTCGCCAATACTCCATCGCACCGGGGAACTTCGCCGGGGGGCTCACGACCATCGAAGAGAAGTCCCTCGGTTCCTACGCCAAGAGCGGCTCCAAACCGATCCAGGGTGTCATCAAGGTGAGCGAGCGTCCGGATACTCCGGGTCTCTGGCTCTTGGACAGCGTCCCGGATCCACACTTCGTGCAGTTCGGCTACACGAATCCCAACGACAACGAAGGGCTCATGGATCTCATCTCCGCGGGCTCGCAGATCCTCATCTACACGACCGGACGCGGATCCTGCACCGGAAGCGCCGTCTCCCCCGTGGTAAAGGTAACCGGAAACAGCGCGACCTACCGAAAACTGTCGGAAGACATGGATTTCGACGCCGGCCCGATTATGCGGGGGGAGAAATCTCTCGACGAAGCCGCGGCGGAGCTCTTGAACCTGGTCTGCGACATCGCCGCAGGCAGACAGAGCAAACCGGAGGAGCTCGGGCACCGGGAGTACTTCGTAATGTTCAAGCATCAGGATACCCCGAGCCTCGAGGCGGGGTGTCGAGTCTAATTCGGAGGTAGGTAAGCAGTGTCGGATTTCCTACTCGACGACGCCGTCTATATCGTGACCGGCGGGGGCACGGGGCTTGGCCGGGGCATCGCGGATCGGATGGTCGACTCCGGCGCCTCGGTGGTTATTACCGGCCGCAGGGAAGAGCCCCTCGAGGCGGCCGTGGCGCAGTTGGGGAAACAGAGTGCCTACCTCGTCTCGGACGTCACCCTCGAGGAGGATGCCCGCAAGGTCGTCTCCTTTGCCCTAAAGCGTTTCGGGCGCCTCGACGGTATCGTCAACAATGCCGGGATTCATCTGAAGAAGCCGGTTGAGTCGACCGAGCGCGACGAGTTCGCCTCGGTACTCGACGTTCATGTGACGGGCGCCTTCCTTCTGGTTAAGCACGCCGTCGAGCAGCTCGCCGACTCGCCGATGGGGCACGTTCTGTTTATCAGCTCGATGTCCTATTACATGGGCATGGACCGGATTGTCGCCTACACCGCCGCCAAATCGGCGGTCGCCGGTATGACGCGGCAGCTATCCGCGGAGCTCGCCCCGAGGGGCATTCGGGTCAACGCGATTGCCCCGGGGTGGATCGGTTCCGACATGCTCGAGGAGGCTCTCGGGAATGATCCTCCGAGACGAGAGAAAATCCTCTCCCGGATTGCCATGCACCGATTCGGAGATCCGAAGGATATCGGGAACGCCGCGGTCTATCTCTGCTCCCCGGCGGCGAAGTACGTCACCGGCGTCGTGCTCCCGGTTGACGGCGGAGCGGTTGCGAGCCTCTAGATACGATTTTAGACGCAGGGAGGGTGCCCCGGTGAGTTACACGCCGAACAGAATTACCGAAGTAGAAACCCGGCGCCTCGAAAACCAGAAGGGCCTCTTCGACGCGAAACACTCGGGCAAGCAGACGATGGCCTGGGACGTGGTCCTCTTGAGAATCGGCACCGAGGCCGGTATCGACGGCTACGCCTCGGCTTTGGCCGCCCGGTCGGGACCGATCACCGAAGCCTACATCCACGAGGTTCTTGCCCCGGTGGTCCTCGGCCGGGACGTGACCGACCGGGAGGCGATCTGGCACGACTACTGGCTTATCGACCGTCACCTGACCTTCTTTCCGGTGTTTCTCCCGGGGCCGATCGACGTGGCGCTCTGGGACATCGCGGCAAAGTCTGCCGGGTTGCCGCTTTTCCGCTACCTCGGGTCCTTCCGAGAGTCCCTTCCGGTGTACGCGAGTAGCCTCTTTCACGAGGACCTCGGCGAATACGTAACCGAGGCTCAGGAGTACGCCACACGGGGCATCCGAGCGTACAAGGCCCACCCTCCCGGGGGGTGGCAACGGGACATGGAAGTCCACCGTCTGCTCCGGCAGGAGATGGGCCCCGACTACACGCTGATGAGCGACCCGGTGTCGGAGTACACGCTGGAGACGGCGATTCGGGTCGGGCGTCAGCTCGAAGAACTGAACTACCGATGGCTCGAGGAGCCGTTTCGCGATTTCGAATTGATGAAGTACAAGCGACTCTCCGACACCTTAGACATTCCGATAGCCGGAACCGAGACCACCAACGGCGGGCCCTGGGGTGTCGCCCAGGCGATCGGCCTCGGTGCCGTCGACATCGTCCGGGCCGACGTCTCTTGGAAGGCCGGTGTAACCGGAACCATCAAGATTGCCCATATGGCCGAGGCCTTCGGCCTCCAATGCGAAGTACATACGACCACGATGGGCGTGATGGAGTTGGCGAACCTCCACGTCTGCTGCGCTATCCGGAACTGCGAGTTCTACGAGATGCTCATCCCCGAGCCGGCGTTTCGCTTTCCCTTGGCCGAACCGCTTCCGATAGACTCCGACGGCGCCGTCCACGTTCCGGAAGAACCGGGAATCGGCGCCGAATCGAGAATCGACTGGAAGCTCGTCGAAGAGCGGACCCTCTCCCGGCGGTCGTCGAAGCTTTAACGGTCCGGCAGGCCCTTCGCTTTACTTCGCCGGCTCCGGCGGCGCATACTTTAGGCGTGGAAGCGCGGCAACCGGAACAACGCTACAGCTGGCGGGACTATCTGAATTGGCCCGCCGACGAACGCTTCGAGCTCGTCGACGGCGCCCCCTACGCAATGAGCCCTGCGCCCCGGCGACGGCACCAGGAGATCGGTGGTGCGTTGTTCAGTCAGCTTTACACCGCGCTGAAAGAAAGCGGTTGCCACGTCTTTATTGCTCCCTTCGACGTCAAGCTTTCCCCCGACGAGTTGGACGAGGCACCGACGGTGGTGCAACCCGACATTACCGTGACCTGCGACGACTCCAGGCTTACCGAGCAGGGAATGTCCGGCGCCCCGGACTTGATCATCGAAATTGTCTCACCCGATAGCGGCCTCGCCGACCGGGGGCGGAAGTTCGACCTCTACCGACGCTACGGCGTTCGGGAGTACTGGATCGTCGATCAGGAGGAGCAGCTCGTCGAAGTCTATCTCTTGACCCCCGAAAAGGAATACCGTCGGGCCGGCGTCTACGGCCCAACCCAGACTCTATCCTGCAGCGTCGTGGATAACGTCAACGTCGATCTTTCCGAAGTCTTTGGGGGGTAGCCCCGGGGCCGCAGGAACACCGGAGTATCGCAGAAGCCACTATAAGGCGTATACTATACCCATCTAGTTCTGTTCCTGGAGGTCGCATATGGGACGAAGCAAAGACAAGGGTGGGGCCGAAGCAAAGAAGAAGTCGGAGAAAACGATCAAGGAACGCCGACGCGAGAAGAAGGAGAAGGAGAGCTCCCGGGACAACCGTCCTTAGGTCTCCTCGGTCCGGCAACGCCGGCACTCACGCTACCCGACCGGTCGGCCGGTGGCTCTCGAGCCGCCTCGGCTTGACCGGCGATCATCAATCCACGACTATTTACGACTGTGAAGATCACCTTAAAGCGGCTCAACCAGGCCGTCCATTTCCGTGGGGTCAACGAAGACGGTAACACGGTAGACATCGACGGCGCGGCAACTATCGGGGGCGAAGGCGCCGGGTTCCGGCCGATGCAGTTGGCCCTTACGGCCCTTGCGGGGTGCGCGACGATGGACGTGGTTACCATCCTTCAGAAGCAGCGGCAGCGTCTCGACGATATATCGATCGACATAACCGGAGAACGGCGGGAGGGGACTCCATCGCCCTTCAAGAGTGTGCATATCCACTACGACCTCTACGGAGAGATCGACGAGGCGAAGGCACACCGGGCAATCGAGTTGGCGGTCCACACCTACTGTTCCGTCGGAGAGATGATCAAATCCACCGCCGAGATAACCACCTCCTTCGCGATCAATCCGTCGGGTAGCGGCCCAGAGAGCGAGGAGCAGCCATGAGCGACAACGAGCGATCCTTCGAGACCGCGGCCATCCGGACCCAGGCGGAACGCTCGGCCCACCGGGAGCACAGCGTCCCCATCTTTATGACCTCGAGCTTCGTCTTCGATAGCGCCCAGCAGGCCAAGGCCCTTTTCGCCGGAGAGGAAGCGGGGCTTGTCTACTCCCGGTACGGCAATCCGAACACCGACGAGCTCGTCGAGAAGCTCTGCCTTCTCGAGGGCGCCGAGGACGGCGTTGCCACCGCTACGGGAATGGCGGCGATGTTTGCCTCCCTGGCGGGTCTCCTTGGCGCCGGGGATCACGTGGTCGCTTCCCGGGCGCTCTTTGGATCGACCTTTGCGATCCTTCAGAAGGTGCTGCCGAAGTGGGGAATTGAGGCGACCTTCGTCGACCCTAAGAGCATCGACGAATGGGAAGCGGCACTCCGCCCGAGCACGAAGCTCTTCTTTGCAGAGACCCCGTCAAACCCGGGCCTCGAGCTTATCGATATGGAGGCCCTGGGCAAGCTTGCCGCCGACCGGAATATCATCCTGAGTGTCGACAACTGCTTTGCGACTCCCTACATCCAGCGTCCGGCGGACTATGGCGCCCACCTGATAACCCACTCGGCGACCAAGTTTATGGACGGCCAGGGGCGGGTCCTCGGCGGCGCCATCCTCGGCACCAAGGAGCTAATCGGCGAGCTTCGCTTCTTCTGCCGGCAGACCGGCCCGGCGCTCTCGCCCTTCAACGCCTGGGTAATCTCCAAAGGGATCGAAACACTGGGCCTCCGGATGGAGCGCCACTGTCAGAATGCCTTGGCCCTGGCAGACCACCTGGAGGCGAGCTCCGGGACCACCTGGGTAAAGTATCCCTTTTTGGAGAGCCATCCCCAGCACGAGCTCGCCAAACGGCAGATGAAGCTCGGAGGCGGCCTCGTAACCTTCGAGGTACCCGGCGGGGAGG
>CAYPUT010000060.1:0-15609 GCA_964413945.1 uncultured Spirochaetaceae bacterium | reverse complement strand
GCTCCGGGACAAAAGCACCACCCCGGCTACGACGACGATCAACCCGAGCCACTGGAGAGGCCCGAGGATCTCTCTCCGTAGACGACGACCCCGCCGACAACCGGCGCCGCCATAAAGGCGACCGAGAAGGCCGGAACGGTGTGGATTGCCGCCGCGCGTTTGTAGGCGAATTGGATCATTACGAAGGACGCGATGGAGAGAAAGACCCAGAGGATTGTCAGGGGCGAGCTAATCGCTCCGATTACGTTTTGGGCCGCAGAGGTCGGGGCGGCCCCGGTTTCTATCGCCGCCGCCTTCTGTACGACCGTCGAGCTTCCCCCGACAACACCCGCCCAGGCCGCGAGAAGAAAGCCCCGTATCCGTTTGTTACCCGTCAGAAAGGCGCTTCCCCCGAGGGCACCGACCACCCCGAGGAGGATCCAGAGCCGTACGAATGGAGTGCCCGGAGTGCCGCGACAATATTCCGGCGGCCCGGGGCGTGGGCTCCCGCGAGATACCCGGCGCCGACTACCGAGAGGGGCTCGTTTATCGTAATCCAGTTGGAAACTCGATCGCCGAGGCGCTTCACCACTACCCGGGTAAACTCCACAAAGTCCCGGACGATCCGGCGGTTTACCCACCCGCCTTCCGCCTCGAGGCTTTCGGGGAGATCCCAGTGATAGAGGGTGATCATGGGGTCTACGCCCCGGTCCAGGAGCCCGTCGACGAGGCGGTCGTAGAAATCCAGTCCCTGAGGATTCACCCGGCCACGCCCCTCGGGAAGCACCCGGGGCCAGCTTATGGAAAAGCGATAGGATCCGCACCCGATTCCCTCGACGAGATCGAGGTCCTCCCGCCGACGGTGGTAGTGGTCGCAGGCCACATCCCCGTTGCTCCCGTCCCGGATCGCCCCGGGGCGCCGGGTAAATCGGTCCCAAATCGAGACCCCTTTCCCGTCATCTTGCCAGGCGCCCTCGATCTGATACGCGGAGGTACTGACCCCCCAGAGGAAGTCGTCGGGGAAGGAGATGGTAGCCACGAGTCGAAGCTACGGTGAGAAGAGTCTCCGGTCAAGCTCGGAAATAATTGAAATAATGGAGTTTATGGTCTATATTCCCAGGCATCCGATGAGTAAGACAGAAACCGTTAAGGGACCCGCGATTCGGATTGCGCTGCGTCCCCGGTCTGCCGGCCGGGTCTCTTAGCCTTCTTGGCCGGCGTCCGAAAGATGGTATTGTAGATCTTGTCCCGGACCTGTTCCCGGACCGAAACAAACTTAGTGTGGGCGATTTGCCCCTTATCCGATAGCCGGAGAACCTCGGCGAAAACCCGGAGTGGCTGACCGCCGCTCGAGGTGAACTCCAATTCGAGAATATCTCCGACGTCAAAGTCGTTGGTCTCGTTCCGCAGGCTCGCACCCCCGCCTCCGAGGTCGACGAAGGTCGTCTTGAGCGGTTTAAAACTCCCCTGCACCGGCTTGACCGTCACCGGCTCCCGGTAGTTGCGGCGGAAGAAGAGGCGTTGTTGCTTGTGGGTCAACTCCTCCGAGTGCCGCAGCCAAATGAGTCTATCCTCTCGCTTCTGCACCAGGGTCGAGATCCGGAAGATCCCCGCGGCATTCTGATAAAAGACCTCGATGCTTCGCCCCGGGGTAATGGACGGAGCCTTTGAGACAACCTCCACGCGAAAACTATGGGGGGCGTGGGCCAGGACCGTTCCCCGAATGGGAGGGTCTTGCTTCGCCGGCCGCAAATAGACGGTGGTGCCTTCGGGAATGCTCGCCGTTGAGGAGATCCGGCTATTGGGGTTCTTTCGGAACCCGAGGCGGACACGGAGTGCGCTGACGGTGTCCGGCTGCACCGAGCCGTCGGCGATCGCCTGCCCCGCCGTGCGATTGAAGAGCCCCTCGTTTTCGAGAAGCAGATACTTCTCCTGCGGTTCGGCGAGGTAGGCGGCCATTTTTTCCAAGGCGTCCTGCCAGGAGGGAGTCAACTCCAGGGAGGCAACCTGATCGGCGTAGATCTCCTGCGCCCGGCGAAGCCGTTCGTGTCGGTACTTCTTGTTTTCCCGGACGACGTAGTAGACGAGGAGACCGACGCCCCCGAGAATAATCAGAAGCAGGAGCGTCGCCTCGAGGGGACTGCTTCGATACGCCGCCGCCACGTCGCTGATAAAATCCTTTGCTGCCTCGCTATACACTCCTCCAAGTATAGACGCAGTCGGTGCCCTCGGACCACCGCGGACTGGAAGTGCCCCGCATAGCTGCGCTACAGTAGACCTATGCTTCTTGCAGTCGATATCGGAAACACGAACATCGTTCTAGGGATTTTCGCCGGCGAAACGTTGGAGGCGCATTTCCGAATCCAGACGGATTCGGACAAGATGCCCGACGAATACCTCTTGACCCTCAAAGGGCTCTTCGACGCCCGGGGTATCGTCGCCGCCGGGATTACCCGGGTCGTCGTTTCGAGCGTCGTCCCCTCCCTCACCGAGACGCTTGTGGAGGCGATTCGCTTTCTCTCGGAAGCGCCGCTTTTGGCGGTCTCTCCCTTTATCAAGTTGAACGTCCGGTTGGAGACACCGAATCCTGAGGAGGTCGGGTCCGACCTTATCGCCAACGCCGTCGCGGCCTACGACCGCTACGGCGGCGCATGTATTACCGTCGACTTCGGTACCGCCCTTACCTTTACCGCGGTCGACGATTTCGGGGTTTTTCGAGGGGCCGCGATCGCCCCGGGCCTCAAGACGGCCTCCCGTGCTCTCTCGCTCCACACCGCCCAATTGCCGGATGTCGAGCTGGTGTTGCCGGAGTCTTCCATCGGGGAGAATACGATCCACGCGCTCCAGTCCGGCATCGTTATCGGGTACACGGGGCTGGTTGACCGGATTCTTCAGAAGATGAAAGCGGAGCTCACCGGAGAGGTCGCCGTGGTCGCGACCGGGGGTCTCTCAGGGGCTTTTGCGAAGGAGATTCTGGAAATCGACGCGATCGACCCCTGGCTGACGCTGGAGGGATTGCGGATTATCGACCGTCTTAACCCTTGAATTGAAGCAGCAGGAAAACCAAGCCCGTTCTCTTATGTGGAATGGATGCTTCGAAAACCCTCGGCATCGCCCGTTTTCTGCGCACCTGCCTCCTCGATAGTTTTCCGGAGCCCGTCGAGATTATCGACGCCCGGCTTAGAGAGGCCGGGAGTAGCCCCGCGCTTGCCGTAGCGTTGCAAAATCACTATCAAGCGGATCTGATCGCAGTCTCTTTCTGGTGCGCCGGCGCCATCCGGGGAAGTCTGACGGCTCTCCGGATTGCCCGCAGCTGCACGGTTTCTCCGAGGGAGGGAGCACTGCTCGTCCTCCATCTCCCGCCCGTGTGGCGGAAGGGGTGGTGCGACGGCCTCGACGGGCTTCAAATAGAGGACCTCACCTTCGCCGACGAGACCCTCTGGGTTGCCGGCGCCTCCGGTGGCATCTACGGGACCCGGGTGTGCTGGGACTAACGGCGTCGCTTTCTAAACCGGAGCGCCGCCAGTAGAAGGATCGAGACGCCGAAGACCGGCATGGTAAGATCCTCGGTCCGGAGATTGCTGAATCCCTGGGCCACGAACTGCCGCCTAGCGTGGTTGTCAACCATTCCCGGCGGACAGCCCGGATCCCGGCCCTGCCCCGGGAAAGGTCGCCAGGAGCGCCGCGAAGGAGCCGAGGGAGCCGGCCGAAAGCACCACGGCAACTTGCCCCAGGATCGACGCCGAACCGACGAAGACCAAGGGGACAACTCCGACGATCGTCGTAGCCGAAGCAGTCGCGATTGGGCGGAGGCTGCTCCAGAGCGCCCGGATCGGCCCGGTGACTCGGGCACTTTCGTAGACCAGTATCGTGTTGTTTACCGCAACCCCCGTCGTTACGACGAGCCCCAGCGCCACTGCGGGGCTCAAGGAGCTTCCGGTTAACGATAGATACGCCGCGGGTGCCAGCCAGGACAAGGGCAACTGAAGAAGGCAGAACCGGACTGCCGGCAGGGACTCGAAGGCGGCCAAGACCACCGCCAACACCAAGAAGAGACTCAACATACCCATGAGGAGAAGGCTCCGCCGCTCGGTCTCTCGGTCTCCGGCCTCCGGGTTGACGACGACCGTGGTACCCCGGGGGAGCGTCAGACCACCTAGGCTCTTTTGCAGCGCCGTCGCCGTTTCTTGCGCCTCTTGCCTACCGGTCAGGACCGACAGCCGGGCGCCGGCACGGCGGTTGTAGCGATCGAGCCGTCCGATGCTCGGCTCTAAAGACAGAGAAGCCATGGTGCCGAGGGAGGTGGCCCTCTCGCCGGCAACAAGAAGCTCCGCCAAGAGCTCGTTCCCCGAGCGTCCGCTCTTCGGAATTCGAATGTCTATCTCGTCCCCCGGGGGACGCCACTTAGCCGCAACGGGGCCGGCCGAGCTCCAGTACAAGGCGGATGCCGGGAGCCGGGGGCTCACCCCCGAAAGCCGTGCCGCGGCAACATCCACCCGGACGACCGCGGCGTCGGGACTCTCTTTAAAGTGAAAGAGCACCCCCCGGGCGGTTAGCAGAGCCTCGGCGGCCCGGGCAACCTCTTGCGCCGCATCCCGGGCATCCACCGGATTCTCCGCGGTTATGATCACCAAAACCCGGGCCTCGTCGGGGGTATCGTCGGGAAAGAAGAGGAACCCCGAGAGATAGCCCTTCTCGGCTTCTCCTTCGAGGTAGCGCCGCACCCGACGGCACTCTCCGCAGACGATCTCGAAGCGGGCCCGTTCGTCCTCGAATGTCGCCGTTACCCGCCGGACGGCGGAATGGATAACGAGCTCCTCCTCGAGGCGTCGCGCGTCGGCCTCGACTGCTCTCGAGGTAGTCGCCGCAGGGTACTCGAGGGTTACCCGGAGGAGCCCATCTTCCAAGGCAGTGCGTGCGTCCCGGGGTAGCGAGACCAGAAGCAGCGGCGCCGCGAGGGCCCCGAGGCAGATGGGAATAACGGTCCAACGCCGGGCGCCTCCTATCTGCCGGAAGGCGCACACGAACCAGCTTGGGAGGGTGGTTTCTCGCGCCGGGGATCCACGGCCCGGCGCACGGTTTCGGTCCCCCGGCAGCGCGGGCAATAGGCCGAAGACATAGAGCATCGAGGCGCCGACGGAGGCAACGATCGCCACCGCGAGTCCCGCAAATCGGGTAGACAGGGAAGGTGGGGCGAAGATGAGGGGTACGAACACCACCACCGTCGTTATGCCCCCTAAGAGGACCGGAGACCGAGCCTTTTGGCTCGAGAACTCCAGGTAGATAATGCCGGCGTCGACAACCAGGCCCACCCCCACGGCGATGCCGGCAAGGCTCATGACGTCCAGCTCCATCCCGAGGACGGACAGTATGGCAACCGATACCAGGGCGCAAAACGGGATGGTGCCGGCCACCGCGGCGGCGGAGCCGGGCCGCCGGACAAACAGGAGGGTAGCCAGCGCGACGGCTGCCGCCCCGATTCCCAGGGCTATCGCGGCCTCGGAAAGGGCGTCTTCCACCCTCCTCCCGTAGTCGTAGAGGATCTCGGCTCCCGGAATGGACGCGGTTAGGTGCCGTAACCGACGGCAGAGCGCAACGTCGTTGGCGCCGCCGGCCGCCGTAACCGTCACCACCGAGGTGGCCCGGCCGTTTATCCGGCTTACGCTCTCTCCCTCGGTGCTCGAGACGGTAAGGTGCGCAAGCCCGGAAAGGGGTACCCCGGGGGCAAGAAGGAGCCCACCGAACTCCCGCACCCGTCGCGGTCTGGTGTCGAGGAAGAGGGGCGCTTCGTTTTTCCGGTGAAAGCTCCCGACGACACCGTCTGACTGTAGCCGGCCGACCAAATCAGGGATGGAACGCCCCGTTGTCGCGAGCCTCGGTCTATCCGGGGCGAGGAGAAGCTCCCTCCGGGCACCGCCACCGACGAACACGGTCCCCACACCTTCGATCTGCTCGAAGCGCCGACGGAGCTCCTCCTCTTCCGTCGGTGGCATGGCGACGACGAAGAGGGGCCGCGCCGACGGATCACTCTGATCGATGCGGGGGCGTTGGGCGTTCCCCGGGAAGCGGACCGAGGATCGGTCGACGGCATCCCGTACCGCGAGGTAGGCAGTCTCCGGCGCTGTCCGCTCGTCGAAGACGAGGAGCACCCGGCTCTCTGCGGCTTGGCTTACCGAGCTGATGCTCTTGAGTCCCGGGAGCTCGTAGAGCTCTTCCTCTAAGGGAAGGGTGATGGTCGCTTCGACCGTCTCGGCGAAAGAGCCCTTTAGCTCGACGGTTACCGAGACGACCGGGCTTCCCTCACCCGGGAGAAACCCCAGCGGTATCCGCGCCGCCGGGGGCAGCAAAAGGAGGATGAGGGCGGCAAAGAGGAAGAGCCGTCGCAGCGGCCGGATCACGGCGGTCCCTCCGGAGAGCCGGTGCTCCGGTGTTTCCGGCCGATCGAGTACAAGCCGGGATAGACGATGAGTGTTGCGAAGGTGCTGGTAATCAGCCCGCCCAACACCGGCGCGGCGGTGTTCGCCTGCAGCTCGCCCCCCCGAAAGGGCACGAACACCAGGGGGATGAGGGCGACTACCGTGGTAATCGAGGTGATCAGCACCGCAGGCGCCCGCTCTAGTGTAATCGCGGCGATCGCTTCGGGCCGGCGGCGATACGCGTCGGTAAGCAGGATGGTCGCGTTTACCGAAGTCCCGAATAGCACCAGGATTCCCAGCACGCTCGAAACATTGATCGTCATACCCATCACGACGAGAAGCAAGAATGATCCGGCGAGGCCGAGGGGAATCATCGCGAGGATCCCGACGGGAGCGACGAAGGATTCGAACTGTGCGCCAAGCAAAAGGTACATCAGAAGCAAGGCCAGCCCGAACACCAGGCCGATTTCCCGGGCTGCTTCCCGCAAGGCGCTCACTCCCAGGACTCTCCCACCCTCCGGGACCCGAGCCACAATCCCCGAGTCGAGGGAGGGCAGCCGGACCCGGGCCACGGGCTGCCTATCTACCCGCCGAAGGGTCTCGGCAACCCTCGTCTCCTCGAAGCGGCCCAGGCTCGAGAGCTCCACCTGGCCACCGCTTCCGGCCACCGCCACCCTTTCGAGGGAGCGGATGCTGCCGACATCCGCCTGCCGTAACCGAACCCGAATATCCGCCTTGTCCGCTTCGGTGGGAAGCTGCGCGGCGACGGTTCCCCGGACGGCGTTGGACAGGGCCGAAAGCACCGCCTGCGCCGTTACGCCCGCCAGCGCCCCGGCTTCCGCTTGGAGAACCAATCGATGCGCCAAGCGCCGGTTCGTCTCCTCTACACGCGCTCCGGCCGCCGTTTCGGCAAAGCGCTCGGCCTGTGCCTCCGCCTCGCTGCGGGTCGGCGAGCGGATTTCCACGAGGAGCTCTTCGCCGGCACCGAGAGCCGCCGAAAGGCCGTCGACCGGTGGAGCAAGTCGAAGCCCGGAAAGATTTACCCCTCCAGCGTCCGGGACGATGGCCGGAGGATCGACCCTCGGCTCCTCGAGAACGAGGGTCCCCCGGAGATAACGGAGCTCGCTTCCGGGGTCTCCCCGCTCCAGGGGTGCATCCTCTTCGTAGCCTGCGTAGAAGAAGCGACTCCGTATACCGGGGACCCTCCCAGCTTCTGCGTCCAATCGCCGGGCAGCCTCTCGTACCGTCTCGTAGGAGGCCCCCGGAGGAAGGGTAAGCTCCACTGTGAATCGGTCGCTCGCCCTCTCCGGGGCGAGCTCTCGGGGGAGCGAAACGAAAAGCAGAGCGGCTGCCACGACGAAGAGGCAATACGATCCGACGGCCAAAGCCGGGCGCCGAAGCACCGCCCCGAGAAACCGGCGGAGTAGACCCAGGCCCGTCGGACCGGTCGCTTTGTCGGTGTAGCCGGCCCCGGCGACCACGACCAAGGCAGGGGTCAGGGTCAAGGACACCGGGAGTGAGAACGCAAGGAGGAGGGAGACCGACACCGCGAGGTCACGAAACAAGAGCCCCACGACTCCAGGAACAAAAACGACGGGCAGAAAGACGAGCAGGGTCGTCACGGTGCCCGCGACGGTCGAGGTGCCCATCTCGGCGGTTGCCTCGGCGACCTCATCCGGCGTGACGGCGCCTCGGCGGCGGAGGTTTTCCAGAACGACCACGTTGTTATCCACCACCATGCCGATGCCGATCGCGATTCCGGAAAGAGAGAGCACGTTTATCGACAGGTCGGCCAGGTAGAGAACGAGGAAGCTCCCTGCGGCGGAGACCGGTAGCGCCGTTATCGCCAGCGCCGCAGGGAGGAGGGAGCCAAAGGCGCACCGGAGCACAACCAATGCCGCCAGAGCTCCGATAGCCGCTGCGATCGCGAGGCCCGCCAGGGCCAGGCGTATCTCCTCGGCTTCGTCGGCCACCACCCGCAGCTGCATTTCCCGCCCCACCTCGGATGCCAGCTCACTCAGTGTCCGCCGCACCTCCCGGGAGACCGCCAATGCCCCGGACCCCGGGCTCGGGTAGACGGCAAGGCCCAGGGCCTCCTCTGCGTCGGAGAGAAAGAGCGAGGTCGCCTCTGCCTCGCCCATGCGCACCTCCGCCACGTCCCCCAGACGCAGTACGCCCCGCGAAACCGGCAGCGGAATCCGGCGGAGCTCCTCCACGGTTTCAACGCCGGTGGTAATCTTGATCACTCGGTCGATCGGGCCCTCCTCGTAGCTGCCGGCGGGAAGCTCGTAGACCGATTCTCCCACCGTCCGGGTAATGTCCCCTAGAGATAAACCGGTTGCCCGGAGCCGGGCCAGGTCCACCTCGACCTGAACCTCTCTTCGACGCCGCCCCTGGAGCTGTACCCGGCCGACCCCGGGGATCTGACGGAGCCTGGCGGCAACGTGGGAAGACACGCTGCCCGATATGAAGGAAACGCTTCGGTTTTCCTGCGGTACCGCCACGATCTGCAGGAGGGCGCCCCGGCCGATCTGCCTGGTTGCGGCAATCGGCTTTCCAACCCCCACCGGCAGCGACGGGTAGACCCGGTCGATCTGCTCCCGTACCTCCAGGGACGCCACCGAAAGATCGGCACCCCAGTCGAAGGTTAGCTCGATCGAGGAGATGCCCTCCTTGGTTGTCGACTCGATTCGGCGCGTTCCCGAGACCGATGCCAGAGCGTCCTCGAGGGGAACCGTCACCAGCTGCTCCATCTCTTCCGCCGGGAGGCCGGCGTACTCGGTCACGACCGTCACCCGGGGGAGGGTGATGGTCGGCAGGAGATCCACCGGAAGCCGGGTGAGTGACACGAGCCCGAAGACGACAACAACGGCCCAGAGGGCGATCGAGGATACCGGATGGGCCGTAGCCAGGCCGACGAGCTTTCTCATCAGAATCCGTTTACTTCCAGGCCCCAGTCCTCCGGGAGGCTGTTGGACCTGCTATCCGTCAGCTCACTTCCCATCCCGAGCGTTACGATGCCACCCCCGGGGGTCTCGGCATCCACCGAAAGGAGAACCCGAACCGCGGTCCGGCCGGCGGGAAGAGGGCCTCCTTGGGGGTGGGTGTCCCGGAGCTCGACATCCCGGGTCGTAAAACGCATCGGAGCACCCCCGGAGATGCCGACATCGACCGCCTCCATCGCCGAGGCGAGGAGAAGGGTTGCCTCTCGAGAGTGAGAAACGACGATGTCCACCGCGGCGTCGTTAGAGGTCGTAAAATCGACATTGTCCCCGAGGGATAGGAGCGCGAAGGGAGCCCCGGAGATGGACGGAGCGAAGTAGGCAGCCTCGACTTCCGGCGGCCGGGATCCCTCCCCCGTAATTCGGAACCGGTAGCGCTCGTCAAAGACTTCGAGCTCGTACACCTCCATCCAGATCATCGCTTCGCCGGGGCTAAGGAGGGCGCTGCTCCCCTCTCCCTCCCAGGTCGGCTCTTCGGACACCGAGGGCGTGACACCGATAATCCCGGCACGTCGGTCGATCGGAACGCTCCGGGTGAAGGTGACGCGAAACCGATCGTCCTTCTCGACGGCAAGGGGGTTTAGGAAGATGACGGACTCCTCCGAGAGCGTCGCACCGTCGGAAACGCGTGCCACCGATACGACCTCCAGCCCCTCCTCCGCCGGGAACCGGAACCCGATGACTACCGAGTCTAGGAGCGCGTTCCCCGAGGTGTCGGTGGCATCCGACCCGAGGCGTACCTCGTAGTCCGTCCCCGGCGCGTAGGGGGCCACGGGCGTAAAGATCACCCGGGCGTCTCCGTCGGACCAGGCGAAGGCCCCGGCGATCTCGGGGGTAAGCGAAAAGGCGCGGTAGAAGCTCTCGCGATCGAGGGGCTCCGAGAACCCGATCTCCACCGCTGTCAGAGGATCTACGAGAACCGTGCCGTCCGCAGGGGAGAAACTGCGTACCTCCGGAGGCACGCTTTCTGTTCCCGTGGAAAACACCCGGTTCAACTCCCGGTCCAAGCTGTTGCCGAACAGATCCTCGGCTTGCGTAACGACCCGGAGGGCGTAGCTCCGGGAGGCCCGGACGGGGGTCCCGGGGGCGAAGGAGACTCTCCTTCCGCCGCGAGACCAGGTGAATCGCCCCTCGACCACCGCTCCGTTTTCCGAGAGAGAGAAGGCGTTCTCCGTCTGGGACCGATCCATCTCCGCGGAGAACTCGACCCAGACCTCGCCTATGGCCTCCGGCGCGACCGTGTCGCCGAATGGGTAGTAGTCGACTACCTCCACCGGCTGCATATTCAAGAGCTCTTCGGCGAAACCGCACCCCGTCGCCGAGAGGATCGCAGCCCCAAGAACCAAAGCGGCGCCGAAGCGAACCTCGGCGCGAACTTCGGCGTGAACCCACGCGCGGCGGCGTGTTCGGGGCCTCATCAATCGGCCTCCGGACGAAGCAGGACCCGGAGGTTCTCTTTCAATTGGTTGCCCGCCGAGGAGGCGATACCGGTCGCCCCGCCGGGGAGCGAGAAGAGCAGGTAGTTCGTAGCGCTCCCCGTCGAAGGCACCACGTTGTGATAGGTAAGTCGTATCTGCCGGTTCGTCGGCCAGCTGTATCCCACCAGATACGGCGGGGTATAGTCGTTGGAAAGGAGTGTGGAGAGCCGGAGCGCCTGTCTAAGGCCGAGCTTGTCCGCGTCGGTCTCGAAGGGTGCGGAGAAGGTGAGCGCGATGTTGTAGGCGAAATCCGGGGAGAGGCCCGGCCGAATCTGGGTTGCCGAGTCCTCCCGGGACGTGGTCAGCGTTACTCCGTCTTCGACGAGCTCGAGGGTAACCGAAAGCCACTCCAGCGTCGCCGCAAGCTGCAGCGACAGGGGGCTCGAGAGCGGGATTCCGGAGCGGTCGGCGGCCCCTGCGGCGAAAATCAGCGTGTAGTCGACCCCCGGGCCGAGCGATGAGTCGGGAACGTAGACAAAAACGCTCTCCGAGGGCCAAAACGCCTTACCCGGCACCGACGGGGAGAAGGAGAGTGCCCTTTCGGTGGCCTCCCGGTCCATCGCTTCGGAGAAGGTAAACCGAAACACGTCATCCGGTAGCAGCTCGTACCCGGCAGAGGTGATGTCGCTCCCGGGCCCCGAGAAGGGGGGAGAGGCTCCCGGATCGTTCGCCGTCGCCTCCGCCGCCAAGAGAGCCGGGGCCGTGGCATCCTCCTGGGCCAGGAAGGTCGCCTTATACTCCGCGGCGAGGGGGCGACCCGCGAGGTCCTTCACCTCCTCGGAGACGGTTAGGGTGTACACTGTAAAGCTCTTCCAGCTATCCCGGGGGCGCAGGATCACCTCCCGGCCCGTCGGGTCCGGGCCCATCGGGTCCCCGGGGGCCACCTCCCGATCGACCTCCACCGACGGTGTAAAGGAAATGCCCCGGAGGAGCGTGGCCGGATCCACCGCGGTAGAAAAGCGTACGGTGACGCTCTCGGTAGGCGTTAGGGTCGAACCGCCGGGGGGCGTTACGGAGACGACAGCCGGAAGGGCCTCTCCGGCACTCTCGAAATAGAAGGGCGTGGAGTGGTGCACGGTGTAGGAAAGACCGTCTGCGTCTTCGAAGGTACCCGAGAAGGTGACCACGTATCGACGGCCGGACAGATAGGGTTGGTCCGGTACAAACACGACGCGTCGCGACTCCCAGCGGTAGCTCCCCGCGAGGCGCCCCGGGGCCTCTTCTACGAGAAAGATATCCTCCACGCTCTGCCGGTTGACCTCGCGATCGAAGGAGACCGACGCCGTCTCGCCGGGATCGAGCACCTGGTTTCGGCTCCCGGGGTAGACGGTAATTCCAGAGGTGTCCGGAATCGAAACGATGCCCTCACACGCGGTCAAGATTACGGAAACGGCGCCTATTACCGCCGCGAGGCGTAGCCGGGTTGCCCTCATTCGACCACCTCCACCGTCGTACCCTCGGGAAGGCTCCGGGAGGTGTCGGCCACGACCAGATCGCCTTCCTCGAGGCCCTCGACTATCACGATTCGACCACCGGAGATCTCCCCGGTCTCGACGGAGCGGCGAAAGACAGTGTTCTCCCGGACAAGCAGCACCTCGTTTCCCTCCGGGCCGTCCAAAGCAACCGCCGACAGGGGAAGGGCGAGCGCTCTTTGAGGCGGCCCCACTTCGATGCTACCCCGCAAGAATACTCCGGGGACGAGGGAGCCGGTTCGGTTGTCGAGGAGAATCCTCACCCTCGTGGCCCGGGACTGAGGATCGACGAAGGGGGCAATCAGGTAGACCCCTCCGGACAGCGACCGCTCCTCGGTGCCCTGTTCAACGGAGAGCTCTGCGGCTTGTCCGGGCCTTACGGCGGTTATCTCCTCCTCGGAAATGTGCACCTCGGCGTAGACCGAATCGGTGTCGAAGACCGTGTAAAGAAGTGTCTCCGGGGACGCCTTTTCGCCGAGGTCCAGGTAGCGTCGGCCGACCACGCCGGCTATGGGTGTGCGCACGAGGCTTTCCTCCCGGAGCACCTCTACCCGGGAAAGCTCGGCCAGGGCGGCGGTAAGCTCCGCCTCGGCCACCTGAACCTCTGCGGCCAGGCGTTGCACGTTGAGCTCTACCAGAAGCTCCGCCCGCCGGGTTTCGGAGGTGGGAACACCCCTCCCCGCTTCTAAGAGATCCTGGTCCCGGAAGCCGATTCGGGCGATCTCGAGATCCTTCTGAGCCTGAAGGAGGCTGGTTTGCGCCCCCTGATACTGGGTCCTCAGAGCTTCAAGCTCTCCTTCGGGGACGCCCCCAACCTGGAAGAGCCGCTCCCGATTCTTCAGCGTCTCCTCGAGACGCTCGGCCTCGAGCCGCTTCTGGGTAACCTCCTGCTCCATCTTCTCTATTCCCAAGAGTTGGGCCTCCACCGAGCGGCGGCCTTCGGCCAGCTTTTCTCGCGCCAAACGCAAGAGGGCGCGCTTACTCTCGACTGCCGCCTGCGCCTGGTCGAGGCTGATATCCAGTTGGACGGTTTCCAGTTGAGCGAGGGGATCCCGTCGGCCGACCCGGTCTCCCTCTTCGGCAAAGAGCTCGACGAGGCGTCCCTCGGTTCGGGGGTAGACGTCTGCCTTGCTTCGGTGGGTCACCGTGCCGAAGACCGAAAGGCGCTGGGGCATCATCTCCGCGGTTACCTCCGCCACGGCTACCCGAGGCAGGCTCGGAGCACCGGGACCAGCCTCCGGGGCACAGGCCGCCAGGCCCATCGCCGAAAGGGTCAGCGCAACACGGGTCGCACTCCTCATCATCCGCCTGTCTCCTGATAGATGAGCCGGTCGTAGTCTCCCGAGGCACCCGTGAGCCCGAGAGATCCCAGGAGGGCAACTTCGCTCCGGAAGAGCCCGACCGCCGATGCCAAGAGATCGATTTGCAGGCGGGCCCGGGCGATCTCGCCTTCGACGAACTCCACCCGCGTAATCTCCCCAAGCTCCAACTGCAAGAGCTCGACGGTTCGCCGCCGCTCTTCGAGGGCCGCCTTCTCCCTTAAGAGCTCGAGGGCGCTGAGGGCGGCGTCGATCTTAAGCAGTCCCTCCCGGGCGGTAAAGGATATATCGCTCTCGAAATCCAGAAGCCCCCGGCGACTCCGCTGCGCCGCGAGAAGCGCAACCTCCTCGGAGTAGATCTCCTCCATATCCTCCGCCGGCCGCCCCGACGCGGTGAGTGCCGCCGAGCGCTCGTGCTCTCCCCTGCGGCCGACGGATACGCCGGTCTCCGCCGGGAGGACGGGGGCGGCGAAGGAGAGGGAGAGCCCGAGGCTGAACCCGGGCTCGGTCAGGGGAAAGGACTCCCCGGCGGCGCTCACTTCCGCGGTGGCGCGTACCGCCGGGATCCACCGGCGGCGGACCCGCTCGAGCTCTTCTCTGCGGTTGTCAAGCTCGACCCGCCTCCGGACGAGCTCCAGACTCTCGAGGCGCGCCCGGGCAAGATAGGGCTCGGCGGACGTCTCCTGCAAAAAGCCGGAATAGGACGGGTTGATGCGGCCCCGGGCCACCGGCAGCACTGCTTCCGGCAACCCAACCAGGCGTCCGAAACGCAAGGCGAAAAGCTCCTCACGCCGCGCCGTCTGGTCCGCCTCGATCTCCAAGTCTTTTACCTGAAGGGCAATTTCCAAGAGCTCGATTTCCGTCGACTCACCGAGGGCCACCTCTTCCCGGGCGATCTTCAGTTGCACTAGAGCGTTTCCGTAGATCTCCTCCAGAATGGCCCGCTGCTCCTTTAGTTGGAGCATCTCTGCGTAGTTGGTGACGACGTTCAAGATGAGTTCCTCCAGGGAACGGTCGTAGTCCGTGGATGCGATGCTCAAGGAGAGACGCTGCATCTCCCGCTCGTAGCGACGGCGCCCCCCGTCGTAGATCAGTTGCTCGACGCCGATCGCGAGGCGCCGGATACGGCTATCCGGACCAAAGTAGCTTACCGACGCGTTCTGGCTGTAGCTGAGAGACAAGCTCGGGAGGAAGGAACGGACGCCGAGTCGATACTGCGCCGCGGCAATCTGCCGTTCGTACCGGGCGAAGCGTAACTCCGGGTTGTTCTCCAACGCCAGGGAGACAGCTTCCTCCACGCCGAGCTCCCGGGGCTCCGCGGCGGCCTGCGGCCCGGGACCCCAGGAAAGCGCCACCGCCGCCACGAGCGCCGGCAGCCAGGCGAAGCCCCGGGATTTGCCCATCACCGGAAGACCTCGGACAGCGATTTTTCGATGATCTCGTAGAGGTAGCGATGGGAGGCGACGGTGCTCTCTGTTTCCTCGCTGTAGAGGGCGATTGCGATAGGCCGGGGGCCCGCGCCTAAGTCCGCGGCCGGCGGTGGGCCGTCGAAGACGCGCGTCTCCACGCTTACGGCGTTCTTTGTCTCGAAGCCGGAGACGAAGGGCGCCTCGCGGACGGAAACCACAATGCGAAGCGGTCCCGGCGAGGCGCCCGGAGCCCGGTCGGCATTCGTTCTTCCGATGAAAAGCTCGTAGATGTAGAGCGCGTTCTCCCTCACCCGGGGTGATGCGACACCGGCGTCCACCGTTACTGCTTCCAGGACCAGACGCCGCCTCGAGAGCGCCTCTTCGGCCCCCGGTTGCACGAAGACCTCCCGGGCCCTGGGAGGCGGGAGAAGGGTGCAGCCCCCGAGCGCCACCAAGAATGCTGCTGTAACGAGGGCCGAACCCACTCGCCGCCGGGGGCGGCGGTTCCGGAGGCCCGTCACCGGACTTCTCCCA
>CAYPUT010000059.1:0-16477 GCA_964413945.1 uncultured Spirochaetaceae bacterium | reverse complement strand
TGACAGTGGTACTCCGCCTCTGAGAGCTTTGAATAGTTCGGCCAGTCAGCTCGGATAGGACCCGATTGCCGTAAGTCTTCAGCAAGCTGACCGAATCGTACGCGAGCGTCTCTCGGCATCTTCCGAAGAGTCTTTAGGACCTTCTTGCCGATCCGCACGTCGTACTCCACTGAATAAATGTACCCCGAAGCGGGTACCATATCAAGAGAGCTCCCCTCGTGCTGAAGCGAATCGTCGGCCAACGTACTGGTCTTACCCCGAACTGGTAGACACGAGTGTGAACCCCTCGCGAAGCTCGCGCCCGGGGCCGGCGCGCCCGGGGCCGGGGGCCCTTAGATCTGCAACAACTGATGCCCGTGGCAGTGCTGGTCCCGGATTGAGCGGATGTCGTCGCTCCGGAGGTAGTCGTCGAGGGCCATCCGGCGGTCGATGGTGCCGGTGGGGGTAAACTCGACGATTCGGTTGGCCACGGTCTGGACGAACTCGTGGTCGTGGCTGGTAAAGAGCACCACGCCCCGGAAGGCGATAAGCGCGTCGTTTAGCGCGGTAATCGATTCGAGATCGAGGTGATTCGTCGGCTCGTCCATGATAAGGAGGTTGGGCGCCGAGAGCATCAGCTTACTGAGCATGCAGCGCACCCGCTCCCCTCCTGAGAGAACGGTAACGGACTTGGCCGCCTCGTCCCCGCTAAAGAGCATCCGCCCGAGAAAGCCCCGGACGTAGGTCTCCTCTTCCACCTCGGTAAACTGCCGGAGCCACTGGGTAATCGACTGGTGCGAGTCGAAATAGGGGCTGTTGTCCTTCGGGAAGTAGCCGGCGGAGATGGTCTGGCCCCAGTCTATCTGGCCGGAAACCGGCTTCTTGTGTCCCGCGAGAATCTCGAAAAGGGCGGTCTTTGCCTGATGGTAGGGTCCGATAAAGGCGATCTTGTCCCCCGGGTCGACGGTAAGGCTAAAGTCCCGGAGGACCGGCTCGTCCTCGACCTCCTGAGTCAACCCGTCGATGGATAGAACGACCTTGCCGACCTCCCGCTCCGGGGAGAAGGCGATGTAGGGCGACTTCCGGCTCGAAGGGCGGATGTCGTCGAGAGAGAGCTTCTCGACGAGTTTCTGCCTGCTGGTCGCCTGCCGGGACCGGGCGGCATTGGAGGAGAAGCGCTGGATAAAGGCGTTCAGCTCGGCGATCTTATCCTCTCGGCGCTTCTTCTCCTCCCGCTGCTGCCGGCTCGCAAGCTGGGACGAGTGGTACCAGAAGTCGTAGTTCCCGACGTAGAGCTGAATCTTTCCGAAGTCGATATCCGCCACGTGGGTCGTCACGCGGTTTAAGAAATGCCGGTCGTGGGAGACGACGATAACGGTGTTCTTGAAATTGAGGAGAAACTCCTCGAGCCAGTTTATCGACTCGAGGTCGAGGTTGTTCGTCGGCTCATCGAGGAGGAGGATGTCCGGGTTACCGAAGAGCGCCTGGGCCAAGAGAACCCGGACCTTCTGGCCGGCGTCGAGGGCGCTCATCTTTTGGGTTAGGACATCGTCGGAGAGCCCCAGCCCGGAGATTAGGCGACCGGCCTCGCTCTCGGCTTCCCAGCCTCCGAGCTCGGCGAACTCCGCCTCGAGCTCCGCCGCTCGGATCCCGTCCTCTTCGGTAAACTCGCTCTTCTCGTAGATGGCGTCTTTCTCGATCATCGTCCGGTAGAGCTTCTCGTGGCCAACCATAATGGCGTGGAGGACGGAGAGCTCCTCGAAGGCGTACTGGTCCTGCTTCAGGACCGCGACGCGCTCTCCGGGGGAAACGATTACTTCCCCGGAATCCGGCTCGATCTCCCCGGAGAGTATCTTTACGAAGGTCGACTTCCCTGCCCCGTTGGCGCCGATAATGCCGTAGCAGTTGCCGGGGCGAAACTTTATGTTAACGTCCTTGAACAGAACGCGGTTACCGTACTGAAGCGTAATGTTTGCTGCTGTAATCAATCGGTTCTCCCGTGAATGTGTGAGGAGAGCGGAAGTTACCGATTTATGGTCTCCGGATCAAGCGAAAGACCGAGGTTTGGGCCCGGAGAAGCCGACAGGCCTGCACCGCGACGTCGGTCTTACAACGTATCAATACGGATCATGACGGAATCGGAAGCCGTTTCTGTCTACAACCGTGAAACAATCTTTGTCAGAGGTGATGAGAACGGCCTCGAGTTCCGCAGCTTTGGATAGGATCTTGTGGTCGGTGGCTCCCGGCATCGTTTCCGCTACGTAGATCACGGAATACTCGGCTCGCCGCAGTGCGGTTACGACTCCCTGATGCACTCCTTCATCCGCGAGAAGGTGCACTATGCCGTTCGCTGCCGAGGGTATACCTCGTCGAGTCTCAAGACCCTTGCAGCATAACCAATAGCGGCAAGTACTTTTTCTTTGTCAAGCATCGGATGGGACGCCGAGATCTGTTCGACACTTTCCCCAGCCGCGATTCGCTCGACGATTGACTGAACGGTCACTCGGGTTCCCTCAATCACAGGTTTGCCTATCATGGTGCCGGGATCCGTGGTAATCAGGTCGCGCTCATCCATTCTAATCTGCCTCTGTAAGAAGTCTACAACAAACTCACCCCCAAAGCACGTCGCGAGTCTCCGAAAAAGGAGTAATGGTTCTAACTCAGGACCCCGACGCGTTCACCGCGAGGTCCGGACGGTCGGTAATAAGGCCGTCGATGCCCCGCCCCGCCAGGGCCGCCATCTCGTCGGGGTCGTTGATGGTCCAGGCGGCGACAAAGAGGTTTCGGCTTTGGGCTCCCCGGATAAAGCGCCGGGTCGTAACCGGGATGCGCCCGTGGTGCGTCGGTACCAGTACCGCCTCGTAGGCCGGCGAAACGAGCCCCGAAAGAAATACCCAGGTCGCGACGAGAAGCGGCTTGAGCTCCCTTTCCGATCCGTGGGTCGGTGCCTCCGGCGCCGCCCGGCGAAAATGAACAAGAATGTCGTGGTGGAAGCTCGACAGCAGGGTCCGGTCGGCCCGGTCGAACTCCCGGACGAGGGCGACCATCGAGTCGGCGAGGCGAATGTCGTTGTCCTTGGCGTCCACGATGATGCGGGCGGCCGGGAACGCGGAGAACACCTCCCGGAGGGTGGGCACGGTAACCCCGATGCCGCGATAGGGAAATCCCCGTCCGTCTTCCGACTGAAACCGGTAGCCGGCGTCGAGGGCTTTGAGCTCCTCGAGGCTAAACGAGCTAACAGGTCCCGCCCCCTCGGTCGTTCGGTCCACCGTCGCGTCGTGGATAACCACCGGGATCCCGTCCGCGCTCAGGTGGACATCCATTTCCAAAGCGTCCGCCCCGACCTTTAGGGCTCCGGCGAAGGCCTCGGCGGTATTCTCCGGCCGCAACAGAGCGCCCCCCCGGTGCGCGATGACTACCGGTCGCTCCTTCGGCAAGGAGTCGAAGAACGAGTGCTTCCGGGCGGGCTTCACGGAGAATACTTTGTCTGCTGGTCTATCGTGGTTCTCGGTAATCCGGTGGCGGTTCTTAGGGTGTCCACGTAGCGTCATTCTAACGGCGAGCTTACGGTTCTGCAACGCGAATGAGAAAATTTGAGTATTTGGGAGTGGGCACCGTGCGAAGGTACCGCTTCCGCCCCTCGGCGGCCTTTTTTGCTTTCTTGACACCCGGGCAGACCGTCCCTATGATGGTTCCTTTAGAAACCCGTTAAATTCTTTTAGGAGCATAGTATGGCAGGCATTCGTAACATTGCCTTCGCCGGTCACGGCGGTACGGGCAAGACCTCCCTCGTGGAGCACATCCTCTTCGCAGGAGGGGCGATCTCGAAACCGGAGTCCGTCGGGTCCGGCAAGACGGTTAGCGACTACACGGAGGAAGAGATCGACAACAAGATGTCCATCCATACCTCCTTGAGCCACGTAACCTTTAGCGACACCAAGATTAATCTTCTCGATACCCCCGGCTCCTCGGACTTTGTCGGCGAAGTCGTCGCGGCCCTCCGGGCGGCGGAGAGCGCTTGTGTGGTTATCGCCGGCAAGGCCGGTGTGCAGGTGGAGACCATCAAGCTCTGGCGCCGGATGAACGAGCGCAACATGCCGCGCTTCGTCTTTGTCAGCAAGATGGACGAGGAGCGGGCCAACTACCAGGCGGTCCTCGACGACCTTGCCGAGAAGTTTCAGAAGACCTGCGTCCCGGTGACGATCCCGATGGGAAGCGGCACCGACTACAAGGGCGTCATCAACCTGATCGAGATGAAGGCCTACCCGGCTCCGGGCTCCGGTGTAAAGGAATCCGCGACGGATATCCCGGCGGAGTTTGCCGACGAGGTGGAAGCGGCCCGGGCGGTGCTTATCGAGTCCGCCGCCGAGGGGGACGACGAGCTTACCGAGAAGTATCTCTTAGAGGAGAATCTGACGACCGAGGAAGTCCGTCGGGGCATTACCGAGGGTCTGGTCGCGAACAAGGTCGTCCCGGTACTCTGCGGCGCCGCGGAGCAGGGTTCGGGGCTCTTCAGCCTGCTCTCGATTATCGCCGACGAGGCTCCGGCGCCGGAATCGGCGACCGAGATCATTCTTACCGACGACGGGGAAGAGAAGGAAATCGCAATCGATCCTTCGGCCCCCTTCCGCGCCCTGGTATTCAAAACCTCGATCGACCAGTTCTCCGGCAAGCTCTCCTTTGTAAAGGTCGTCGGGGGCACCTTGACCGCCGAGACGGAATTAGTGATTTCCCGGGAGAAGAAGAAAGAAAAACTCAGCAAGGTCTACACGGCTCAAGGAAAGAAGCTCGAGGAAGTTTCTTCTATCGCCGCCGGAGACATCGGGGTTCTTACCAAGCTGGCCGCGGCGAAGTCGAACGATTCTCTCTGTGCCCCGGACAGCGTCGTAAATTTCAAGCCACTCCAGGTTCCCCAGCCGGTCCACGCGGTGGCCATCGAAGTTCCCAACCGGAAGGACGAAGACAAGCTCTCCGACGTCATGCATCGGGTGGTGGAAGAGGACATGACCTTCCGGTACGAGATTAACCCGGAGACCAAAGAGACGGTCATATCCGGAATGGGCGAGTCGCACATAAACATAATCCTCGACAAGCTCAAAGAGCAGCAAAAGATCGAGGTCCACACCCGACCGCCGAAGGTCGCCTACCGGGAGACCATTACCAAGCCTGCGGAAGCCACCTACCGGCACAAGAAGCAGACCGGCGGTCACGGCCAGTTCGGCGAGGTTGTCATTAAGATCCGGCCCCTCGAACGGGGACAGCAGTATCAATTTGATAACTTAATCCGGGGTATGGCCGTATCGAAGGGTTATATCCCCGGTATCGAGAAAGGACTCCACGAGGCGATGGACGAAGGCTTTGTCGCGGGATACCCCGCGGTGGATATCGGGGTCGAGCTTCTCGACGGAAAGGAACACCCGGTTGACTCCTCGGAGATGGCCTTTAAGCTCGCCTCGAAGGGAGCGATGCGGGACGCCGCGAGCAAGGCCGGTCCGGCCCTCTTGGAGCCGGTAATGAACTTAGAGGTTATTATCGAAGAGCAGTACCTCGGCGACGTCCTCTCGGACCTGAACACCCGCCGGGGCCGGGTACTCGGCCAGGAACCGATGGCCGGCGGCTTCGTCGTCATAAAGGCCCAGGTGCCCCAGTCGGAGCTGTTGCGCTACTCCATCGATCTGCGCTCGATGACCTCCGGAACCGGCGGTTTCGAGATGAGCTTTAGCCACTACAACCCGATCTCCGGCAAGGTCGCCGACGACGTCATCAAGGCGTCCCATGCGGCCCAGGAAGAGGCAAGCTAAGCGCGATTACCGGTCCTTTAGACTGAGGTACTTCTGATGCGGCACAACGTTCTTGTAGGCCGGACGGACGATCCGGCCGCCGCTCACCAGCTCTTCGATGCGGTGGGCGCTCCAGCCGGCAATCCGGGCCACGGCGAAGATCGGCGTGTAGAGGTCTTCCGGGATATTGAGAAGCTTGTAGACGAAGCCGGAGAAGAAATCGACGTTCGCCGCCAACGGCTTGTCGCTCTTCTTGACCTCCGCAAAGAGTTTCGGCGCGAGGCGCTCGACGGTTAGGTAGAGATCGAACTCCTTGGTGTGCTCCTTATCCCCGGCCAACTCGCGAGCCTTTTCCTTGAGGAGCACCGCCCGGGGATCCGAGAGCGTGTAGACGGCGTGCCCGATTCCGTAGATGAGCCCGCTTCCGTCGTGGGCCTCCCCCATCAGAATCTTCCGCAGATATGCGGCCACTTCCTCTTCGTCGGCCCAGTCGGAGACGTTCGCCTTTACGTCGTTCATCATCGAGGCGACCTTTCCGCTGGCGCCGCCGTGCTTCGACCCTTTCAACGAGCCGACACCGGTTGCGATAGCCGAATAGGTATCCGTTGCGGCGCTGGAGACGACGTGGACCGAGAAGGCGGAGTTGTTTCCGCCGCCGTGCTCGGCGTGGAGAGCCAGGCAGAGATCGAGGGTTTCCGCCTCGAGGCGGGTGTACTTCTGATCGGGGCGAATCATCAAGAGCAGGTTTTCGGCTGTCGAAAGATCTGCTTTGGGCGTGTGAATGTAGAGGCTCTCTTCGTGGTAGTAGTGCCGCTTGGCCTGATAGCCGTAGGCGACGAATCCAGGGAACATTCCGATCAGACTGATGCACTGCCGGAGCACGTTCTTGACCGAGAGGTCTTCGGCATCCTCGTCGTAGGAGTAGAGCGACAGAACTGATCGCGCCAGCTTGTTCATGATGTCCGAGCTCGCGTGGTTTAAGATCATCACCTCGGTAAAGCTTTCAGGGAGCTGACGATAGGTCCCCAGGACCTCCTTGAACTCCTCGAGCTGCGCGATCGACGGGAGGTGACCGAAGAGCAGGAGGTAGGTTACTTCCTCGAAACCGAAACGCTGGTCCGCCTGGAAACCCCGAACGATGTCGTAGACGTCGAGACCCCGGTAGAAGAGGCGGCCGTCCGTCGGAACCTTTTCCATGTCGTCGATGACGTACCCGTGGACCTCTCCGATTTCGGTAAGCCCGATAAGCACGCCGGTGCCGTCGTCGTTTCTCAGGCCCCGCTTGGTGTTGTACTTCTTGTGAAGCTCCGGGTCGATGTAGTTGTAGGACTCCGCCATCGAGGCGTGGGACTCGAGGAAGCGATCCGTCAGGGAACCTGTTGCTGTCTCCATGGATTCAGACTATAGCAGAATCACTGCGGAGAAGAAACAACTCGAAAATATCGTGACCCTTCTTCCGGGCTTTCCGCTCGAAAGAGGTCGTCGGCCGCCAGGGCCGGGGGGGAGCGAACCCTGGGTAAGGATTGACAAAGGCGACCTCGAGGGCATCCCGCATCTGGTCGGCGTAATCCTGCCAGTCGGTTACCATGTAGAGATACCCGCCGAGGGCCACCCTCCGCGCGAGAAGCTTTACAAACTCCGGCTGGATCAGCCGTCGTTTATGGTGGCGTTTCTTCGGCCACGGATCGGGAAAGAAGATATGGACCCCCTCGAAGCTCTCGTCGCCGAAGTAGTCCCGCATAAGGGTAACGCCGTCGACGGTGACGATTCGCAGGTTGTCGAGTCCCCGCTTTTCAATCTCCAACAAAAGCTTTCCGACTCCCGGCCGGTGGACCTCGACGCCGAGAAGATTAAAGCGCTTCTGGGAGGACGCAAAGGCGGCGGTCGCCTCCCCCATACCGAATCCGATCTCGAGAATCAACGGCAGGTCCGGGTTCGGGAAGGCACTCCGGGGCCAGGTGCCGGCGGCGCTGCCCGAGGCGGTCTCTGCCGCCGTCGCCGTCGCCGGTGGCTCCAGGATGTAGGCGGGCCCGAGCTCCTCCAACGCCAGCCGCTGGGCGTCGGTCATCCGTGTCCGGCGAATGGCGAAGGTGCGTACCTCGCCGACCGGGCGGTACTCCCGGTCCTCCGAGGGGGATGTGGGGCCCGGCATGCTCAGGCGCTCTCCACCGTTTCGGCAAGGTTGAGGAGCGCCTCGACTTCCAATACGGTATCGCACCCGAGGAGCATCTGGGCGAGCTTTTCGGCATCTTCGGTCTTGAGAGCGGCGACGAGGCGCTTCATCTGCGGGATATGCCGCGGCTCCACGCTGAGCGTCCGAATCCCGATTCCCACGAAGAAGGGGAGCATGATGGGATCCGAGGCGGCGTCGCCGCAGATCGAAAGGGGGCAGTCGGCCGCGGCCGCCGCGTCGGCGATGCGCCGAATGGCCCCGAGGACCGCGGGATGATGGTGCTTGTACATGCCGCTGACTCGGTCGTTCCCCCGGTCGACGCCGAGGAGGTACATCACCAGGTCGTTGGATCCGATCGACAGGAAGTCGGCGGCCCGAGCGAGCGCCCCGGCGGATTCGACGGCGCTCGGAAGCTCTATCATCGCGCCGAGGGAGGGCTCGGTGTTATGGAGGGCCCCCTCGGCGTCGAGCTCCCTCAGACAGGCGTCGACGACATCCCGGGCCGCCAAGAACTCGTCGAGGGAGGAGATCATCGGAAACATGATGTGGAGCTTCGAATCGACCCCGGCCCGGAGCATGGCCCGGAGCTGCTCCTTGAAGATCTCGGTATTCGACAGAGAGAAACGGATTCCCCGGAAACCGAGAAAGGGGTTTGTCTCCTCGAAACCGGGCTGGGGCATCGCCTTATCGCCTCCGATATCCAAGGTCCGCAGGATGGTCTCTTTTTCGGGTCCGAGGGCGTTCAGAACCCGGCGGTAGATGCCGTACTGCTCCTCCTCGCTCGGAAAATCGCTGCGAACAAGAAAGGGAAACTCGCTCCGATAGAGACCGATTCCCTCGGCGTGGTACGCGACGGCGCTCCGAACATCGTTGATAATGTTGATGTTGGCCATTATCTGAACCCGAACGCCGTCGGCGGTAAACGCTTGCCGGGGGACGTCGACTTCCCCCTCCCCCCGGCGGAGCGCCAAGGCCTCGTTGTACTTCGCCAATACCGTCTCGTCGGGAGAGACGTAGACGATGTCGTGCTGTGTGTCGATGATCAGCTCGGTCTCCTCCGGGAGGCTCAAGAGCCGGTTGTCCCGAACCAGGATGACCGGGAACCCGAGAGACCGGGCAAGAATGGATATGTGAGCGGTCATACCGCCATCCATCAGGACGACGCCCTCGGCGTGCTGGGCGTAGATTTTTATCAGCTCCGAAGGAAAGAGCTCGCCGGCTACCACGATTTGGTTCGAGTAGTCGCCTTCGTCGTCGACCCCTCCCGAGAGATTCCGGAGTAAACGGTGCCCGAGATCTTTGACGTCCTGAGATTTCTCCGCGATCCGGGAGTTCTTGCTCTTGGAAAAGATGTCTACGTAGTGGTTCACGACGGTGACGACGGCTTTTTCCGGGGGCGTCCCTTCCCGGATGGAGCGCAGCATTTCACCCGTAAACTCCTCGTCCTTGAGCATAAGGAGATGGGAGCTGAAGATCAGCCGGGCCACATCCGAGAGGTTGTCCTCCACCTCTCGTTGAAGCTCCTCGAGCTGCCGCTGCGTCTGGTTCAGGGCTTCTTGAAACCGTTGGGCCCCGGCTTGCCCGTCTACCTGGAGATGGATAACCGAGCTGAGCTGAGCGGTTCGCTCCCCGAGGGTTACCGCGACGCCCCGGGCGAGGCCGTCGGACACGCCCTTCCCGCGGACCGTTTGAACGACCTGCTCTTCCGCCGCCGCCGCGCCGTGCCGCTCGGCGTGGATCTCCATCAGAATCTCGACGTTCTCGAGGGTGGCCGCGAGCTGACTCGCGATTGCCTGGATAGCCCGGGTGTCGTGGATATCGAAGTAGTCAGGACGCCGGTGTTGCAGGACCATAACGCCGATCCGGTTAAGACCGCGCTTGATGGGTACCGCGAGGAAGGACTCGTAGGGCTCCTCCCCGAGCTCCGGAAAGAACTTGAAGTGGGGATTCTTCTTCGCCCGGGCCTCCCGGATCGGGCGCAACTCCTTGAGCGCCCGACCGGTAATCCCCTCCCCTACCGAAAGCTCGACCGCTCCTACCGACTCGGCGTTCAATCCCCGGGTAGCCCGGAGAATCAACCGGTGGGCAGCCTCGTCGTAGAGATAGACCGAGCAGACGTCGGCGTCCATGTGGTCGGCAATGCGGTCCACTACGTCCTGGAGAAACTCCCCCATGTTGGTCCGCTTCTCGAAGAGTCCCGAGAGCTCGCCGATACTCCAAACCAAGTCGATGTTGTTCTTACCCATGGTTAACGCCTGTTTCGCTGAATAGCCATTGTACCACGGCTATACCAATGCCGAAAGTCTGCCCCGGAGGAACTCGCTCTTTTCCCGTAAACCCACGGCGGTGGTGTCCAGAATGAGCGTGTTGGGGCGGTTCGGGTCCAGCCGGACCGTGTTTCCGCCGGTTGCGATAACGTGGAGAATCCGATCGACCGAAACCTTCGCTACCTTGGAGAAGGTTACTTCCACCTTTCCCCGGCGCTCCTTGAGGCTGGAGATAAAGAGCTGCTTGCAGAGAATCCGGATCTCCGCCAGGGAGAGAAGGCTCTCGACCTCCTCCGGGAGGGGCCCGAAGCGGTCGACGAGTTCGGCGTGGACGCTCGAGAGCTCCTCCTCGTCGGAGATGGCGGCAATTTTCTTGTAGACCTCCATCTTTTCCATCGGCTCGGCGATGTAGGAGTCGGGAATAAACCCGGAGTAGTCGAGCTCTAGGTAGACCTCCGGCGGCGCCTCCTCCGCGCCCCCTTCGAGGCGTTTGAGGGCATTCCCCAAGAGCTTCAGATACATGTCGAATCCGACCGAGAGAATATCCCCGCTCTGCTCCCGGCCGAGGAGGTTTCCGGCTCCCCGAACCTCCATGTCTTTGAGGGCAATCTTGAACCCGCTCCCGAGGTCGGTAAAATCGGAGATAATCCGCAGACGCTTCATCGCCGGCTCCGAGAGGACCCTCTGGTCGGGGTAGAAGAGGTAGGCGTAGGCCAACCGCTCGGAACGTCCCACCCGGCCCCGGAGCTGGTAGAGCTGGGAGATTCCGTACATATCCGCCCGGTCGATAATGATGGTGTTGACGTTCGGAATGTCGATCCCGTTCTCGATAATCGTCGTGGAGACCAAGACCTGAGAGCCGCCGTGGACGAAGCGGTGCATGATGTCCTCGAGCTCTTCGGAGGTCATCTGTCCGTGGGCGGTGTCGACCACCACTTCCGGCAGCAGGCGCGTCAGAAACTCCCGGACGTTCTCGAGAGTGTCGATGCGGTTATGGAGGTAGTAGACCTGCCCTCCCCGGGCGAGCTCCCGGCGAATCGCCCGGGTTACGAGCTCTTCGGAAAACTCCCGGATATGCGTTTCGATCGGCCTACGGTTGTGGGGCGGCGTGTTCAGTACGGACATATCGCGGATCTTTAGGAGCGACATGTGGAGGGTCCGGGGGATCGGCGTGGCGGTCAGGGCCAAGGCGTCGACCGAGGTCTTGAGCTCCTTGAGGCGCTCCTTGTCCTTTACCCCGAATCGCTGCTCCTCGTCGACGATGATAAGCCCCAAATCCTTGAACCTGACGTCCTTCTGGAGAATCCGGTGGGTCCCGATAACCAGGTCGACCTTGCCCTCTTCGAGACCTTTGAGGCTCTTGCGCTGCTCGGACTTCGGGACGAACCGAGAGAGCATCGCCGCGGCGATCGGAAAGCCGTCGGTCCGCTCGGTAATCGTGTCGAAGTGCTGCTCCGCGAGAATGGTGGTCGGCGCGAGAAAGGCGACCTGTTTGCCCGCCGAGACAGCCTTGAAGGCCGCTCGCATCGCGACCTCGGTCTTTCCGTAGCCGACATCCCCACAGACCAACCGGTCCATCGGCGTCGGCCGCTCCATGTCGGCCTTTACCTCTTCGATACACCGAAGCTGGTCCGGAGTCTCTTCGTAGGGAAAGTTGGCCTCGAAGTCGAGCTGCCACTCGGCGTCCGGGGGAAAGGCGAACCCTTGAGTCTTCTGCCGCCGGGAATAGAGGGTAATAAGGCGCCCCGCGAGGTCCTCGACGCTCTTCTGGACCTTGCCCTTTCGGGTCTCCCAGGATTTGCCCCCTATCCGGTCCAGCCGGGGGTGCGTGTCGCCGACCCCGATATAGCGCTGGATCATGTTTACCTGCTCGATCGGCAGGTAGACGAACTCCTCCCCGGCGTACTCGAGATGGATGTAGTCCCGGACCGTCCCGGCGGCCTCGATCCGCTCGATCCCCTTAAACCGCCCGATCCCGTAGTTAACGTGGACGACGAGGTCCCCGGGGGTAAGGTCGACAAAGGTGTCGATCTCCTTACTCTCTACCTGTTTGACCGACCGGGGAATGCGCCGGCGACGGCCGAAGATCTCGTTCTCTTCGATGACCAAGAGCTTGCATTCCGGAAGGCCGAAGCCTTCGGAGATCGATTCCGGAAGAACGGTTACCGGAAGGTCCTGCAAGAGGCTCTCGAGACGTTGCTGTTGAGAGGTGGAGCCCGCGAAGATGTAGACTTCGTACCCCGCGCCGATGCGGTTCCGAACCTCCGTCTTAAAGAAGGAGACGTTTCCGAAGTAGGAATGGGGAGGATCCGATACAAAGGGAAGAGCCTCGGCGGAGTCGCCCCGGAGCCCCTGAATGCGAATCCGGCGCGGCGCCCTTTCGGCAAGGGGCTCGAAGTCGTGGATAACCCGCTCGGGACGAGGCAGCCCGAGGGCGTGCCCTTCGGTGCGGTAGTGCCCCGAAAGCTCCTTCTGCAGGGCGTGGGCCCCGGCGACGAGGCGCTCGAGGTCCTGAAGGACGAGGATCCCCCCATCGGGCAGATAGTCGACGACGCTTCCCGGATGGTCGAAGGCGAGGGGAAAGAGAATCTCCGGCGCCTCCTCGAAGCTTTCGACCCGCTCGATTGCCGCGGCGGCCTGCTCAAAGCGAATCTCCGGCAGCTCCCCCAATCGGCGCTTGAGGGTAGAAACCGTCTCTTCCTCCCAGACCACCTCCCGGGTCGGGACAATCGTAACCGAGGAGAGAGCCTCGTCGGATGTCTGGGTAGCGACGTCAAAGGAACGGATGGCTTCGACCTCGTCGTATTCAAAGACTACCCGGAACGCCGACTCCTCGCCCCCGGAGAACACGTCGAGAACCTCTCCCCGGAGGGCAAACTCCCCCCGGACACTCACCCGGGGGACCCGGGAATAGCCGAGGCGCTCGAGGTCCCGGGCAATTCCCGGGGGATCTATCGCGTCGCCGACGGCTAACCCTATGCTTTTGTCCCCGAGGTAGTCCCGGGGCGGCACCGCCCCAAGGAAGGCCCTAAGCCCCATGACGACCACCGGGACCTGACCGAGAGCCAACTCCCCGAGGAGGCGGGCCCGGGCTCCGTGAATGGGAGATATCCCCGACGATTCGGAGTACAGGGTCGTCTCCCACCACGGCAAGAGCTCCGCAGTCAGACCGAAGGTCCCGAGGTCCTCGGCGAGCGCTTGCGCCTCCCGGTGCGTCGGGAGGACGATCATCAACGGATGGGCGAGTTGAGCCAGCGTCAGTGCGAGGTGGGAGCCCCGGAGGCCCTGAACCTCCAGGGCGGGCTCTTCCGAGGCAACGAATTCCTCGAGACGCCGAAAAGCAGTATCCGAGGAAAGTCGATCTTGGGTAGATTGAGAGAATAAGGTTACCATAAATTCGGTCGACAATCTAGAAGAATGAACCGACTACGCTCCGTTAGAACAGTCTTTTCGTGTATTTTGGCGCTCTCTTGGATGGCGGCACTTCCGACGACGAGCGGGGCACAGACCAACGAGGGCATAGACCTCGGCATTCGCCTCTACGACGCGGATATCTACACCACCGCGGATGATATCCAGGTGGAAATCCGGGTCCGAAACGATTCGCCGTCGCCCTATCGCTTTAGCCTCGCAAACGAAAGGATATTCAATCTAGACTTCCGCGTCCAGACGATGACCAACCAGAACGTGCCGGAAGCAGACCGGTTTCGGAGGGTCAGGACGTCGAGCCAGGCGGTTTTCTATCGGGAAATTGTCATCGAGAGTGGCGAAGAGTACGCCTTTGTCGAGAACCTGAAGGACTACGTCGAGCTTCCGAGACCGGGAATGTACGTCGTTTCGGCCGAATTCTTCCCGGACCTTGTCGAAGGTCGGGGGCGGACGACCCTCGGAGAGGAGATGCAGGGTCCCCGGAGCGCGCTCTTGTCTAACAGACTCACCCTCAACGTCCGTCCCGAAGGACTCACCGCCGGAGAAGTCGCTCAAGCCCGGGTGGACCAGGAGACCCGGGAAATTCTCCGGCGCCGGGCTATTCCGCCGGACGAGGTTGTCCGGGAGACCATCGGGGCTCGGCAACAAGAGAACTGGGATCGCTTCTTCCTCTACATGGACCTCGAGGCCATCTACCGTCTCGGCGCGGCCCGGGAGCGGCAGTTCGTCAACATGTCGGAACAACAGCAGCAAGAGGCACTCAGACGATTCCGGGAGCAACTTGCCAATAACGTAATCAGCGAGGACATCGTCGCGATGCCCTCGAGCTTCGAGATCGTGCAAACCAGCTATACCCCCGACTTCGGCACCGTGGTAGCACACCTTCGTTTTCGAAACCCGTCGTTTACCGAGGTCAAGCAGTATACCTACCGGCTCCGTCGGGTGGACGATACCTGGGAAATCTACGATTATAGTGTGCAGAACCTCGGGACCGAAGCCAATTAATGAAGATAGTCCTCGTATCGGAACGAGAGAGCCTGCGAAAACATATCGAAACCCACTTCCACCCCCAGGGACTGGAGATTATCCAGTACTGGAATCCGATAAAGGCGATGGACAACCTCGAGGAAATCGACCCGGACGTCGTCCTTTTTAGCGCCAAAGACTTTCCCCGGCACTGGAAGCCCTTTCTGACCTTTCTCCGGTCGATCCGGGATCGGGATAAGGTGGTTTTTGTCGTTCTAAAGGGGGATGACTTCGACGCCGAAGAAGCCTCGAAGGCGCAGCATATCGGCGCGAACGGGCTGGTGCACGAAAACCTGGAGGACCGATCGGAGCTCGGACGGCTCCGGGAGATCGTCGTCCGGTATAAGGATATCAACGAGGTCCGGAAGGAAAAACGCTACGTTCCCGACGAGCACGATCGGGTGGGGTTTCTCTTCTGCCACCCGGTTACCCTTCAGGCCGTATCCGGTACCGTCGACGACATTTCGAACTACGGGCTCCGGTTTCGACCGGAACAGCCGGAGCTGGTTCAGGACATTCAACCGGAAACCCGTGTTCCCGGCTGCTCTCTCCGCATCGGGGACGAAATCCTGAGCCTTGGTTGCGAAGTCGTACGAAACGACCAGGCCCTCAGCCTCTCCTTTACCGGGCTGAACGAGGAGGAAGAGGAGAGAATCGGCCGCTATCTTAAACAGCATATCAATAGGGAGTTAGAAGGCGTCACCCACGCTGCAGGATGACACGCTACGTCGAGGCATTAGACAACCGGCGAGTCCGCTGCTCTCTCTGCCCCCACCACTGTCGTCTTAAACCGGGGCAAACCGGCATCTGCGGCGTCCGCCGGAACGAGGACGGCAACCTTACCCTCCCCTATTTCGGGAAGGTCAGTGCCTTGGCCCTAGACCCTATCGAGAAAAAGCCTCTCTACCATTTCCATCCCGGAAAACAGATACTCTCCGCGGGATTCCTCGGTTGCAACCTCCACTGTCCCTTCTGTCAGAATTTCCGGATATCCCAAAGCACGGCCGCGGCGACCGAGGATCTGTCTCCGGAAGAGCTCGTCGGTCTCGCGGAATCCCGAGGCTCCTTCGGTATCGCCTACACGTACAACGAGCCGGTCATTCACGCCGAGTACATTCTAAAGGCGGCGGAAGCGGCCCGGAAACGGGGGCTCAAAAACGTGCTGGTTACCGCGGCCTTCTTGGACGAGGAGCCGGCCAAGGACATCTTTTCGGCGATGGACGCCGCAAACATCGATCTAAAGGGATATAACGAGGATTTCTACCGCCGGGAAATCGGAGGCCGCCTCGACGCGGTGCTCCGAAGCATCCGGATCGCCGCTTCCCGGTGTCACCTCGAGGTAACCACCCTCGTAATTCCCGGCCGAACCGATAGTCCGGATCAAATTGACGCGATAAGCGCCTTCGTTGCGGATATCAGCCCGAACATCCCCTTCCACCTCTCGGCGTACTACCCGACCTATCACTATACCGCTCCCGCCACTGCCCCGGACACGCTTCTCGCCCGGGCGGAAGCCGCCCGGGAGCGCCTGAACTACGTCTACACCGGAAATATCGCCGGCACCAACGACACCATTTGCCACAACTGCGGCGCCACCCTGGTATCCCGGAGCGGCTACCGGATCCGCGTCGAGAACCTAGAGCCGGGCGCGGCCGGCTACGGTCGCTGCGGCACCTGCGGCGCCGAGGTGCCGATTGTAACAGGCGCCTGACAGCCCGCCGGTAGATTCCCGTCGCTTGACAATTCGGCGTCCATTTTGCTAATTTATCGATCTCGCCTACACTCCCCTGTAGCTCAGTCGGTAGAGCGGGTGGCTGTTAACC
>CAYPUT010000058.1:0-16681 GCA_964413945.1 uncultured Spirochaetaceae bacterium | reverse complement strand
GGTGTATAAGTATGAACTTTCACCATTTTGTTATAATTTTAGATGATTAACTTTTCCTTGACAGCAAAAAAAGGCTACCGATACAATATGCTTTTATAGGAGCCACAATGCTACACGAATTCTCTTACGTAGCGCCGGCGTCGCGGGAAGAGCTTCTTGCCTTTCTCGACACGCACGGCAGCGAGTCAACGGTTTTTTCCGGAGGCACCGACCTCTTCGTCAATATGCGGGCGGATCTCGTTAAACCGACCTTCGTCGTCGATCTGAAAAAGGTCGATGAGTTTCACTCCCTAAGCTATGACCAGGAGGGCCTCCATATCGGTTGCTGTGTTACCGTCAACGAGGTTGTCGACGACAACCGGGTAAAAGAACACTATCCGATTCTCCATATCGCCGGAAACGAGCTTGCGACCTACCAGCTTCGCAACCGCGCGACGGTTGTCGGCAACGTCGTAACGGCGTCCCCCTGCGGCGACATGTCCTCCCCCTTGCTCGTTCTGGGGGCGGAAATGGTCATCTCTTCGAAGGACAAAACCCGCCGGGTTCCCATCGGCGAGTTTATTACCGGCGTCAAGAAGACCGTGCTCCAACCGAACGAGATCGTCGAGGGAATCGTCGTTCCCAAGCGCTACGAGAACGCACCCGGGGGGTATAAGAAGCTAAAACGGATCAAGGGGCACGACCTCGGTCTGGTCAGCGTAACGTTGGTGCGTCCCCCGGGAGCCCTCCGGTTGGCGATTAGCTCGGCGGCGCCGACCCCGGTCATGCTTCCGGAGTTTCCCGCCGATACCCCCGTCGAAGAGGTGCAGAAGGTGGCCCACGAAGCCATTAGCCCCATCGACGACGTTCGATGCACCAAGGACTACCGCGACTTCATGGTCGGGGTCTATATCGAACGGCTACTGGGTGAGGTGTCGGAATAATGAAGAAGATATCATTCGAAGTAAACGGCAACCGGTTCGTCCGGGACGTGGCCGAAAACATTACCCTCCTGCACTTTCTCCGGAACGACCTCGGGTTTACCGGTACAAAGGAGGGGTGCGGCTCCGGGGAATGTGGTGCCTGTACCGTATTTCTGAATGGGAAATCGGTTAACTCCTGCCTGGTTCTCGCGGTCGAGGTCGACGGCGGGCAGGTGGAGACCATCGAAGGGGAAGCCCGGAACGACGAGCTCTCCGATATTCAGAAGGCCTTTAATCGAAACCATGCGGTTCAGTGCGGTTTTTGTACCCCCGGCATGATTCTGACCGTCCGGGACCTCCTCCGCCGAAACCCGAAACCGACGAGGGAAGAGATCGTCCACGGGATCGAAAGCAACTTCTGCCGGTGCACCGGGTACGAGCAGATCGTCGAAGCGGTATTGGACGTATCCGGACAGGCAGGGAGTTGAGGCATGCTGGAAACAGTGAAGAACGAATCGTTAAAGTACGTCGGCAAACCGACGGAGCGGATAGACGTAAAAGAAAAGGTAACCGGACAGGCGGTCTACGTCAGCGACATGGTACTCCCCGGGATGCTCTACGCCCGGGTAAAGCAGAGTCCCCACGCGAGAGCCCGGATTAAGTCGATCGATACCTCGAAGGCCGCGGCGCTCCCCGGAGTCCGGGCCATCGTTACCGGAGACGAGTTGGACTACACCCTCGGACTCTACGTTGTCGACAAGGCCATTCTGGCGAAGGGGGAGGTGCGCCATTACGGCGAAGGCGTCGCCGCGGTCGCCGCGGACACCGTGGCGACGGCTCAGGAGGCCGTAGAGCTGATCGAGGTCGACTACGAGGTCCTCGAGCCGGTTCTCCATCCTCTGAAAGCCCTCGAGAAGGACGCTCCCTTGGTCCACCCGAAGCTCGGGGAATACGACTATATGAAGAGCTCCTTCACCCCGATGCCCGGGACGAACATCGCCAACCACACCAAGCTTCGCAAAGGGGACGTCGAGAAGGCCTTCGACGAGGCGGAATGGGTCCTCGAGCGGGAGTACACGAACCCGTCGGTTCAGCACGTTCCCATGGAGACCCACGTCGCTATCGTCAGCTGGAAACACGGCGACGAGGTCACCATCTGGAGTTCCGCCCAGTCCCCCTTTACGGTCAGAAACCTCTTTTGCGTCGCCTTCGGGCTTCCGCACCGGAACGTCCGGGTTATCGTTCCCTACGTCGGGGGCGGTTTCGGAGGCAAGGCGGGGATCGGGATCGAGCCATTGGTCGCGGTTCTTTCGAAAAAGGCGGCCGGACGCCCGGTAAAGCTCCAGGCTACCCGGGAACAAGAGTTCAACATGCTTCCCTGCCGGAGCCAGCTGACCTACAAGATCAAGACCGGCGTTTCGAAGGAAGGGAAGATTCTCGGCCAGGAGATGACCATGTACTGGGACTCCGGGGCGTATGCGGACTACGCGGTAAACGTTACCCGGGCCTCGGGATACTCGGCGGCGGGTCCCTACGAGATTCCCAACGCAAAGGTCGACGCCTACACGGTCTACACGAACAAGGTCTACGGTACCGCGTACCGGGGTTTCGGACACGTGGAGTTCCATTGGGGCCTCGAGCGCCATATGGATCTCGTCGCCCGGGCAATCGGGATGGATCCCCTAGAGTTTCGCAGGCTCAACGCCCTCCGTCCCGGTTCGATAAGCCTGACGGGGGAACATATCTCGGAGAACCATGGAAACGTCTTAGCGTGTATCGATAAGGCTGCCGAATCGATCGGCTACGGAACCCTTACCGAGGCGGAAAAGGCCCGGGAAGAGCGGACCGGTATGAAGATTGGAAAGTCGGTTGCGGCCCTCCACAAGGCTCCGGCGATGCCCTCCTTTACCGCGACGGTGGTTATCCTCAAGATCAACGAAGACGGGACGGTCATCGCGAACCTCTCGCTCGTGGACTACGGGCAGGGAACCTACACCTCTATCGCCCAGATGATCGCCGAGCGACTCCGGTTCCCGATCGAGCGGGTCAAGGTCGCCTTCGAATCCGACACGGACCGGGACCCCTACGATTGGCAGACCGTTGCGTCGAAGGGGCTCCTCTTAAGCGGGAACGCGGCGATTCTCGCGGCGGACGACTTCCTCAAGAACGCCTACGACGTTGCCTCCCGGGTCTTGCGCTGCCAGGAGGTAGACCTGGACCACGACGCGGACAAGGTCTTCGTTAGGCATCACCCCGACTCTTTTGTAACCTTCAAGCAGATGGCCATGGGGTACGCCTTTCCCAACGGCAACGCTATCGGTGGTCCCCTTGTCGGGGTCGGCCGGTACATCGCCCAGGGTCTGACCTTTCTCGACAAGGAGACGGGGCAGGGACTCCCCGCCATCGATTGGACCTACGGTGCCCACGGGATGACGGTGGAGGTCCACCCGGAGACCGGAGAGTACAACGTCCTCAAGGTTGCCTCGGTCTTCGACGTCGGCCATGTCATTAACCCCGACGAGGTCCGGGGGCAGGCAATCGGCGGGATGATCCAGGGCCTCGGGACGGCGGTCTGCGAAGGCTACATCTACGACGAGAGGGGACGCCTCTTGAACCCCTCCTTTACCGACAACAAGATCCCGACGGCGGCGGACATGCCGCTGGAAATCGAGGCCCACACGGTGGAAACCCCCCAGATCGACGGGCCCTTCGGCGCCCGGGGCGTCGCGGAGCATTCGATGATCTCCGTCGCCGCGGCCCTGGGGAACGCAATCCAGCAAGCCACCGGGGCCGAGCTTACGCACATGCCGATCCGTTACGAGGACGTCTGGCGGGCGCTTGGAAAGAAGGAACCGATCGACAACTGGATTACCAAGAGTCCCTTCGGCAGCTGCAAGTCGGCCCCGGAGATCGCGAAAGAAGAGTGTTGAGACGACCGTGCTAAGAGAGGGCTTCCCCGGCGCGCCGGAGAAGCCGCTGTAACTCCCGCGCGTCGCCGAGGAGTCCCGGGAGCATTTCTATGACGACGGGGTCCGGGAAAGCGGGCGCCGGGGTCGGGCTCGTGCTCTCTGAGTTATCAGCGTGGGCGCCCAACCGCACCGCAAGGGTCCCGACAAGGCCGGGGCGAACGACCAAGACGACCCGGGGCAGCTCGACGACCCGGGGCAGTATCTTGGAATAGCCGCGGCCGAGGGTGAGCTCCAGGGGGCCCACTTCGTCGAGGAGGAGGACCCCACCTTTGCCGAGGCCGTCGAGGGCCTGTTCGAAGCGCTTCTCCGCGAGGGCGAAGGCGTCGCCGGAAAAGACCCAGGGCCCGAGCGTGTCGCCTGTCCATTCGGGGGCGGCGTCTACCCGGCGGGCCAGGGGTAGCCGGACGCGGGGAACGGGTCTTCCACCGGGGCTCCTAACCGGATTCCCGGCGGAGCGGTTTTTCGGCGGCGGACTCTGCAGAATTTCCAGGTCGTAGCCCTTGTCGTCGGGTTGGCGGCGGGAGATCAAAGCGATGTTCCCATCGACGGTTAAGTAGCGGAAGAGAAACTCACAGAAGGTCGTCTTTCCGGCACCACGGGGTCCGGTGACAAAGACGATCATGATACCCGAGGCACCTACTGCTTACCAAGGACGGTAAGCATGTAGAGCTCGAGATAGCGGCGAAGTGGCTCTTTCTGACGGACTTCGCTAAAGGCGTCGTTCTGGGCAAGCTTAGCCGAAAGCTCTCGGATCCGGTCCCGGTCAGGCGGAATCAGCCGGAAACCCACCTTCATTCGACGCAAGTAATCCCTCACGAGAGAGTTGACATCCTCGACGAGATTCTGCCGGGCGAGGGGGTCCAAGAGCGGATTCCATTTTTCGGATAGCTCCTCGAGGGTTGCCGTGGCGGTTTTCCCGGGCTCAACGTAGTCTTCCTGGAGCTTGTGAACCGCTTCCCGGAACGCAATGGCCTGGGCCTTCCGCGTGTTGGTCGACGAAGTCGCCGGAGCGGCGACACCGCCCCCGGTACTCCCTGCGGAGGGACGGGAGCCGAACTGCATGGTCCCTTCCTCGTACTCGTCGACCGGAGGAGTTCCCGAAGCGCCGGCAGCCGGCGCAGATCCGGCTTCCCACTGTTTCTTCCGACGCTTTTTCTTTGCCTTTGGGTCGCCGACCATCAACGCGACAAAGAACTTGACGATTCCCCGGATAACCGGAAACGCCTGCCAGAAGGGAAGAAGAATTTTTGCCTGCCGGTAGAGCTCCCTTCGATCGAGCTTCAGCACGTCGAGGGCGGGTCGAACGCTCCGGTTCTTCGGATCGAGAATCCGGTTTATCTCGTCGGCCGCGGCTCTCTGCGGTTTCTGCTCCCGTACACAGACCGACAGAAGGTCGTAGCTCAAGAGACCCGAGACAATCGGTTCCTGCGCCTTTAGCCGGCCGGCCACGTCGTCGGCGAAGGGCTGGTCTTCGAGCATAGTCTTGGGCTTTTCGTCGTTTTCGAGGGCCTTCTTGAAGAGGCCGACGTAGTAGTCCTGAAACTCCCGGGACACTTCGTATAACGCCTCGATGAGATACCGCAGGACAGACTCCTTCCGGATATAGTAGTCCTTGTCGTCCGAGCCCTTAAACCGAATGAGCTCCGGAAGGCTCTCGTCTTCCTTCGGTGTAAGCCGCTTCCGGAGGTGCTCGTTCATCTCCTCGACGGTACAGTGCTTGGCAAGGGCGACACCCTTGGCGTCGGTAAACCCATAGATATCGCTTGTAGTGAAGACGTAGGGAGCCTTCTTAAGGTTGTTGTCGATGCCTCGGAGCGCCGTCTCGGTCTCCCGTTTCTTCTGGACTATCGCTTTGTGATAGACGTTGTAGTAGCCGAGAAGATACGCCGCCTGCTCGTAGTCATAGTCCTCTTGGAGCTTGTCCTTCTTCTTGCTGAATTCCTTGACGACGACGCTACACATGGTCGTCCATACGTGAAAGGTAAAGTCGTTGGGGGAGAGTACCGAGTTGAGAGCTTCGTTTGGGTTCGTCTGGATCTTATCGAGAAGCTCCTTGAGGGCCATGTCCCGGTTTCGAAAGACCCCGAGAAGCCGACTTCTCATATACCCGGCGTTCTTCTCGATGCGAAGATAGTTTCTCATTTTCTGCACCGCCAGCTCCGGAAGAAAACGGGCGAGGAGCTCGTTGGTGCAGATGATGTTACGAGCTCCTTCGGGGAATACCAGACGGAGAACCTTCGGCGGTTTCTGCTCGGTTTTCGCCAACCAATCGACAAACTGCTCCTTTATGTTCACCGCGGTAATGCGTTGTTCCGGAATAGAGACGGGAAGGGACTCTTCGGTCGGAAAGGGCATATGCGTCTGAGCCTTGATCTTGCTGTACGCCGCGTTAACTACCAAGGGATAGAACTCGAGGTAATCGACCTCGGCAATGCGCCCGCCCCTATACTCGAGGCTGCACCGCCCCTGCTTCTCGAGGGAAAGAAGATGAGCCGCGAGAAGATCCGAGGTGTTGTCCTCCAAATCCGCGAGGTCGGGGAACTCCTCCGCGTACTTGGAAAGATACTTGCCGGTAAATTCGAGAAGATCTTGAAAGGCAATGACCGCCTCTCGGGTCCTCTTCGTGTAGCTCTGAAGAATCCGAACTACATCTTGTGGCGTCGACATACGATACATGGAATAGTACACGGCGGAAATAGAGAGGACAAGTAAGAAAAATTGACATCTTTGATGCCTGAGAGTAGAATGCGGTGATGACAAAAATCCGAGCAATCATCCTCCTTGTGACGGTGTCGGCATTGATTTTCGGATGCGCGACGGCGCCGGGGCCGCAACCGGAACCGGCCGAACAACCGGCGGAATCTCCGCAGGTAGAAGAACCTGCCGTCGAGGAAGTTACCCCGGAGCCGGAGCCGGAGATGGAAGCGGCACCTGGAGACCATGAGATCGAAGTTTCGGTCGAAGTCTACGAGCGCACCTTTTCCGAAATCGAAGAGACCATCGCAGAGCTCAACCGAGTGATACAGGCTCGAGATTTCCGGCGTTGGCAGGAGTATCTGACGAAGAAGTATATCGACACCTACTCGGATCCCGGAACGCTCCGGGAGCTCTCGGAGACACCGATTCTCGAGCGGAACAACATCGAGCTGACCAGCCTTCGTGACTATTTCGATTGGGTTGTCGTGCCCAGTCGAGCCAACGCCCGGCTTGACGACCTGCGGTTTATCCGGAACAACCAAGTCGAGGCCATCATGGAGGTCCGGGGCCAGCGGGTTATTCTCTATCAATTGACTAACGTCGACGGCGATTGGAAAGTCGACGTATTTTAAGCTATACTCTCATACGAGCTTCGTGTAGGAGACCGACCATGAAACATGTTTTTGTTCTTATAGTTGTTTTATCTCTGTTCTTTGGAACCAACGTCTTCGGACAGTCGGGTGACGGTTCCCAGAGAGAAGAGCAGACCATTGAAGAGCTCTACCTCAGCCAGGACATCGAGCTCCAGATTATTCGTGGCCAGGCGCTCTCGAACGATAGACAGTTGAAGTTTCTGGCGCTCCAGAGTATCCGTGCGAGCGTCGAAGACGGGACCTTGACCGAGGAAAACCCCGGTCTTTTCGTCATTCTCCAGGCCCTTGCAACCGAGGGCACCGCGCGTCAGGTACGCTCGGAAGGTGCGGTAATCAATAACTTTCCGGAGATTCGCCGCCAGTCGGCTCAGCTTCTCGGGGAAATCGGCGGAGAGCGGTCGCAGCAGGTTCTTCTAACCATTCTCCAAGAAGATCCGGAACCCATGGTGCTCGCGGAAGCGGTCTATGCCTTGGGTACCATCGGTATCAACGATGACAACGAGACGCTGAACAACATCGTATTTATGCTCCGCCGGGAGAACGCCCGGGAGGCTCCGGACAACAATCTGGCCTTTGCCTCTCTTCTTGCCTTGGAAAAAATTGCACAAAGGCAAGGCGGAATTTCGGATCCGGAAACCATTAACGTTGTCCTCGAGGTTGCCGCGGGAGCCTACGTTCGCGACGTGCGCCTAAAGGCCATCGACGTTATCAACAAGCTGCGGGGTAGGGGGTAGGCGCGCTTCGCAGCTCATTAACAGCAAGATGTCTCGGTTCCCTGAACGCGGTTATCTATTTGCTCTTACGGCGACGGCCATCCTTGTGGTGGCGGTGGTGGTTTTTGCAAATGTTTCGGTCTCCCGTTTCGCCCGAGGGGCGCTCTATTCGGACGCGAAAGAGGTTCCGTACAACCAGGTCGGCCTCTTGTTGGGGACCAGCCGGTATCTTGGGAGCGGCCGGCCGAACCCGTACTTCGACAATCGGATTGCCGCCGCCGCGGACCTCTACGCCGCCGGGAAAATCAAGGTAATCGTCGCAAGCGGAGACAACGCTCATCGCTCGTACAACGAACCGATTCTGATGAAGCAAGAGCTCGTAAGGCGGGGAGTTCCGGAAGGGGCGATTTTCCTTGACTACGCCGGCTTCTCGACGCTGGATTCTGTTATCCGGATTCATCGGGTCTTCGGCCAGGATCGTTTTACGGTTATCAGCCAAGAGTTCCACAACGAGCGTGCGCTCTATATTGCGCGTCATCATTCGCTTGAAGCGGTCGGCTACAACGCGCAGCCGGTTTCGGGACCCTTGGGAATCCGAACGAGCGTCCGGGAGTACCTTGCCCGGGTAAAGGCGGTCTTGGACGTACACGTTTTGGGAACCGAGCCGCGTTTTCTCGGGGACCAGATCCCCATTCCGTCGGAGAGTTGACCGGTCCGGGGGGGCGGTCTATACTCTGGCGCGATTTACCTCTCGGGATGTAGCCTAGTGGCTAAGGCGCCTGCTTTGGGAGCAGGAGATCGCTGGTTCGAGTCCAGTCATCCCGACGCATCGGGCGTCCATAGCTCAGTTGGATAGAGCAGCGGCCTTCTAAGCCGCGGGTCGGGAGTTCGAATCTCTCTGGACGCGACTACTTCTCGGTCATATTCCAGACACCATCCCAATCGCCCGGCGGAGACTCCAAGAGGGGGCGGCACTTCGCGGCGTACTTCGCCGCCGGCGGGTCCGCCTCGGCTATCTCTTGGAAGGCGGCGAGGGCTTGGGCAAAGCGTCCCTGGTAGAAGGCGTCGCGCCCCCGATCGAATATTTCGAGGTGTTCGCGTCGCCGACCGAACTCTTCTCGGGTCATCGGTTCGTAGACGACCACGGGAAGGTTTTTACCGACGACCCGGACCCGGGAGATCTCCCGGTAGGCAAACGCGTCACCGGCAAGCCCCTTGGTGGCTTCGGAAACCATCGTATAGGTGCCGAACTGCTTGTTGATTCCTTCGAGGCGGGCCGCGAGGTTCACAGCGTCCCCGAGCATCGTGTAGTCGAACCGGACCCGGGAACCCATGTTTCCGACGACCGCCGGTCCGGAGTTCATGCCGATGCGCATGTACAGCTCTTTTCCGGAGCGCTCGGCAAACGCCGGCCGGAGCTCCGCAAGCTTCCGTTGGCACCGGACCGCGGCACGAACACCCCGAACCCCGTGATCCTCGAGCAAGAGCGGCGCGTTCCAGAAGGCGATAATCGCGTCCCCCTCGTACTTGTCGATGGTCCCACCTTCCTCCTGAATGATGTCGGTCATCGCCGAGAGGTAGTCGTTTAGGAGAGTGGTCAGCTCCTCGGGTGAGAGGCTCTCGGAGATACTCGTGAAGCCCTGGAGGTCGGAAAAGAAGATCGAGAGCTCCCGGCGCTCTCCCCCGAGCTGAAGCCGCTCGGGGTGGGAAATGAGCTGCTCGATAACCGCGGGACTCAAGTACTGGCTGAAGGCCCCCTTGATAAAGCGTTTCTGCCGGCCCTCGGTGGCGTAGTTGACGACGTTGGAGCTGATCAAGGACAAGACGGCACCGAGCTCTATCGCGACAAGGGGAACCCAGAGCCCGGCGGCATAGGCGCCAAAGGATGCCAACGCCGGGAGGGGAATCACAACACCGTAGAGCAGAGCCGTCTTGGCGGCACCGGTAATCACCGAACCGACGAGGCCGACCATGACGGCTACCAGAAGAATTGCCGTCGCGACGGCCGGGGGGTTCATCAACCTCATCCCGCTCCCGGTCAAGAGGTTATCGAGGAGGTTCGCGTGCACCTCCACACCGGGTGTCCTTGGGTCGAGAGGAGTAGGGCGCAGATCCAGAAGGCCCGGAGCGCTGAAGCCGAAGAACACGTACTTTCCTGCGAAGCTCGCCGGGTCGATGTCGGGGGTTCCGCCTTCCCTCAACTGAAGCTCGCTGTTGAGGACCGCGGCGGCGCCGTAGGTCCGGGACTCATTGCGTTTCTTAAACCGGAGAACGAGGTTTCCCTCCTCGTCGAGGGGAACAACCTGGTTTCCGACGCTCAGTTCTCTGGGAACCACCGACAGGTTATCCGGAATACCATTTTCCAGAAGATACGTGGCGAATCCCAGCCCCGGGACCACAACGTCATCGAAGAGTGCAAAGACCGGCCCCCGGCGAAAGACCCCATCCGAGTCCTGGGGATTCTGCACGTTCGCCAAGAGCGAAGAGTTCTCCGCTATCTCTGGTATCGGAAAGAGCCCCCGGGGATAGCTCAGGGCCTCTCGGGTCGATTCCGGTAGCTCTGCGAGGCCGTCGATACCTATTTCCGGTCGCGGCACGCTTACCGGCCAAGACGTCGCGCTTCCGGTTTCCTCTCCCAAAAAAAGAGCGAAAACGTCGTTTGGCAAGGTCGACAGGGCGTTTCCGAGCTGCTCGTCGTCGTAGACGCCGTAGACCGACGGGTCGACGAAGAGAACGTCCATCGCAAGGCCCTTCGTTCCCGCGCGTGCGAAATAGCTGACAATGTAGGCGTAGATTTCCCTGGGCCAGGGAAACGAGAGGCCGAAGGTTTCCTCCGTCCAATCGAGGCTGTCTTGATCCAAGAGGACCATGACGATGTCTTCGTGCTGTTGGTCTCTCTCCGCGAAAAAGCGCACGCGGGAATCCCAGGTGCGGTATTCGACGGTCTCGAGCGTACCGAGTGCCCAGGCCGCGACGGCTAGGACGCCGGCGCATACACCGACGACGAGGCCCCGGAGAAGACGGTGGCGCACGCGCCCTTCGCCCTTGGCAGTTTGCTCTTTCAGCGTCGTACTCCTTCCCCCCTTATGAACGCCGGCTAGATGCGCCCGAGGGCGCTCTCGAAACGCGCCTGCCTTACCGCCGGTGGAGCCGAAGCAAAGTCCCCGAGATCCCGGTTCTTCTCGATGTCTTCGATTCGGTCCTCGGGATCCGGGTGCGTCTTGGCAAAATCGAGCCCTCCGGGTTCGAGCTCCCGGTCCATGGCTTCGAGAACCCGAATAAGCGACCGGGGATCGTATCCGAGCCGCCGGAGAATCGCGACCGCCTGGGCGTCGGCCTCCCGTTCCGCGCCCCGGGAGTAACCCGAATTGACCAGGGTTGCGGTTACGTCTTGGACGGAATCTTCGAAGGCCGCCGTCAGCTCGGCGACGTCTTCGTTGGAGGCGAACTGGGCAGATGTAAGCGCTACGCTTGTAAGCGCCGTGTTTATCCGGGAGGTCTTGATTGCCTTGAGGCCGTGCTGCTCGACGATGTGACCCACCTCGTGGGCGATAATCGCGGCGACGTCATCTTCGCTCCGTGCAAGCCGGAGCATACCCCTGGTAAGAAAAACCAGACCGCTTGGGGTTGCAAAGGCGTTTATCTCGCCGGAGTCCAGAATCTGGAAGCGGTAACCGCCGAAGAGCTCCGGGCGGTCGGACGCCAGAGCGATACTCTGCCCGAGGATGTTGAGGTACTCGTTTGCCGCCGGGTCGTCGTAGGTGTCGTACTGGTCGAGGATAACGGCACCGACCGAGCGGCCGATGTAGTACTCTTGCTCCGGGGTGATGTCTTCGAAACTCTTCTGAACCGCCTGTCCGCTCTTCGCTATCGAGTCGGCCTGTTGCTGAGTCACGAGCCCACCGGCCGCCGCAACGCCGGCAACCGTCTCGCAGGAGACAAGGGCAACAGCCGCGAGAACTCCCACCAAGAGAACAACAATGGTATTCGTTTTCATTCCGCTCCCCCTTCGGGAATCTCGAGTCCGCCTTCTTGGAGGAAGGAGAGCAGAACCTCCGGTGGATATTCGTATCCCTCCATCGCATCGACCTTGGTAAAGTCGAGACCCTGTTCATCCTTGTAGCGGTTCTCGACTTCTTGATTAAAACCACGCCCGGCAAGAGCGACTTCGGTTCCCGAAGCGCCGGTGGACCCCTCGGTGGTTCCTGACTCCAGAACGATACGCTTGGTTGTAAGCGCCGAGGAATGGACCCAGCCACTTCCGCCGGCATCCGTTTCCACACGGAACCAGGGCCCCTGTTCCTGAAGAACTTCGACCCGATCGCCGTAAGCAAGGACGGAAACAACCTGTCCGAGGAACGCCGGATTTGCCCGGAGCTGCGTTTCCCGAACGGTAACGCTCATCTCATCCGACGAAGCCAAAGTGGGGAACAATAGCATCAGCATTACAGCACAGACGACTGTCCGATGTAAGGATCTCATAGTCCGAAATTGTACCACAGGATTGGTCTAAAATACCTGACCAAGAAAGAAATAGAGGTTTGCCCAATCGCCGGCCAAGATTACGGTCGCCGGGGCGCCGATGAGGTGGGGCCCCAAGAGACTCACCGAGGCCTTGACCAGGTCGTATCAGGTATAGACACTCCCGAGGCCCCATTGACCCTCGTCGGTTTCGACGTAGATAAGGGTATGGAGACTATCGTCCGGGGAGAGCTCGTAGGTCCAACCTCCTTCGGGAGTACTTCCGGTTAGAGCGATGGGTAGGATACGGGAGATGGTCATAATGCGGCACTTCGACGAAAGACGCTTTTTCCTGCAACAACGGTGTGGAGAACCACTAGGTCCCTAATTGTATTCGACGGCACTGTCAACGGATTGTCGGAAAGGACGACGAAGTCCGCATAGGACCCCGGAGAGAGGGTTCCCTTTACGGACTCTTGCCCTTCGGCGTAGGCGCTCTCCACGGTGTAGCAGCGAAGCGCCTCTTCCGGGGTAATCGCCTCCGCTCCCGGGCGGTTTACCGCCAGATGAATGCCGTAGAGCGGGTCCACCGTGTCTTCCCCCGGGACGTCGGATCCGAAGGAAAGGTGCACTCCGGCGTCGAGAAGCGAGCGATACGGATAGGCGCGATCGTATCGTTTTGCACCGAGAAGAGCTTGGTCCTTGGTCGGGTTCCACATTGCGTGGGGTTGGGCTGCGATAAGAACCCCGAGACGCCGGAGCCGCGGCATGTCGCTCTTTTCGATAAGTTGCGCGTGCTCGAGGCGTAAACGAAGGCTCGTGACTTCGGGGTAGGTTTCTGCCACCTCTTCCACCGCGTCGAGGAGGGTGGACACGGCCCGGTCGCCGATCGCGTGGAAGGCGGTCTGCCGCCGTTTTTCGGCGGCTTTGCGCACCACGCCGTAGTAGTACGCGCGGCTTCCCGTCGGGCTCCCGGTGTTCTCTGTCTCTCCCTCGTAGGGTTCGTGGAGCCAGGCGGTCTTGGTCGAGAAGGTACCGTCGAGAAAGTACTTCCAGGGACCGATCCGGATAAAACGTCCACCGGAACCCGGGGCACCCATCATCCGGGCCATCGCCGGGGCGGGCCCGTAGGGCCAACAGGTAAAACGGCACGTAAGGGCACCGACACTCCGGAGGGCACCGAGATGGAGAAGGGTAGTGGGAAACCAGGTGTTGTCCTGGACGCTGGTAATCCCCATCCGGGCGTAGGAACGGAGAGCCCGGACCAAAAAGCGGCGGTTCTTTCGTGGGTCGGCGTGAAGCGCGATAAACCGCCGCCGGTGAAGGGGAACGATGGCGGCGTCCCGGAGAACGCCGGTCGGTTCTCCTCCGGCATCCCGAATAATGACGCCTCCCGGGGGATCCGGCGTGTCTTTGGTGATGGAGAGTTCGGCGAGAACCCGACTGTTCACCCAGGCCCCGTGACCGGAAAACTGAAGCAGTATTACCGGGTTTTCCGGAAACGCCTCGTCGAGAAGCTCCTTTCTCGGTTCGGGGACAGTGTCGTAGTCCCATCCTTGGGCCAGAATGGTCTTCCCCCGGCCGAGGTCTCGGTAGCGCTCCGCAAGCAGGCGCAGGATCGACCGTGCGTCCATTCCGCCGAGGCGGACCCGGGAGAGCATGTCGCCGTAGGCCACCGTATGGATGTGGTTGTCGTTGAACCCGGGAACGACCACCCGGCCGCCCATATCGCGAACCATCCGGGAGAGTGCACCGTCCGGCATGCGCGCCGATACCTTTTGCCACTCTTCCCGGCCTCCGGTACGGAGAATCCGTCCCCGATTGGTTTCTACAAAATAGGCTTCCGGTCGGCCGGAAGCCAGGGTTATAAACCGTCCGTTTATCCAGTAACAGTGACCCACAGGCTTGCCGCGCCCCCCTTCTGACCCTATCATACACGTCAAAGAGATAATGGCTAAGAGGATAGGAATCGCCTTTGGTGGGGGAGGGGCCCGGGGTCTTGCCCACGTTGGGGTTATGAAGGCTCTCGAACCGCACCCCGAACTCAGACCGACACTCTTCGCAGGGAGCTCCGCCGGTTCTATCGCCGGAGCCCTCTTCGCCGCGGGGCTGAGCTTGAGCGAAATCGAGCGCGCGACGGGGGAGTTGGAGTGGTTCCGGGACGTTATCCGCCTTTCGGATACCGTGCGGCATATTTTCGAAGGGTTCCAAGGCGGGTTGGTATCCAACGAGAAACTCGGAGAGACCCTGAACGATCTCCTCGGTCACCGGACCTTCGATCAACTTCCCTACGATCTCGCCGTGGTAACGAGCGATATAGAGAGCCGCGCCCGGGTTGTCTTTACCTCTAAACGTGTGGCCGCCCGACTGGACCGCAAACCGCTTACCGAGTTTCTTCCGCCGCCCGATTACGCTAAACCGGGGGTTCAGACCGTTATCGTTTCGGACGTGGTGGACGTTGGTCTGGCCGTCCGGGCGAGCTGCGCGGTTCCGGGGGTCTTCGTTCCGGTTGAGATAGCCGGTATGCATCTGGTTGACGGCGGCATCTTCGACCAGGTACCCGTCGATGTCGTCAAGGGGATGGGTGCCGATCTAACCATCGGCGTAAGCCTCGGTCTCGGCTATCATGGCCGGCAGTCCGGCAGCGCGATTCAAGTTCTCGGCGCCACCATCAGCTACTTGGGTCTCCATCAGATACGCCGAAGCCTCGATATGGCGGATCTGGGATTCCAGGTTTCCGGGATCGACAGCCGCAGTCCCGTCAGAGAGGGGCAGAGGGACCTTATCGCGATCGGAGAAAAGGATATGAAGGAACGGATCCCCCTCCTCAGGCAACGGATCCGGGGCCCCTGGGCCGCTCTCTACTGAAGGTCGCTCATCTCGATAGGCCAGGTGTACGCCGACCGAGTGCTGCTCAGCTCTACCCGGAACGAGTAGTCGTCGGTATCCTCGTCGACGGCAAGTACGTCGTAGGAGACGGCAAATTTGGAAACGGGAACCGCAAGGGAGAGCTGTTCGTCCGGCCCGAGTGTCGTCGCCGCGTCCAACATGTCGACACCCCACATGTCGGAGTCACTTGGTGAAAAGAAGACGAAGTACATCTCGTACGGCGTGTCGTTCGTCAGGGTAACTTCCGCAAAATTGAAGCTCGCCGTTGCGTTGGGGTCGTAATGGTCGAGGGTAATCTCTATGGACCCAGGCTTGCCGTCGCAGATTTCGTAATCCCAGATAAAGTAAGTGTCGCCGTCTTCGTCGATCGCCATAAAGTCGAAGCTGTTGCACTGTTCCGGGTAGTGAAGGTAGAAGTCGACTTCCTGACCATTATCGAGGGTCCGGGTGCTGCCGAGGATGTCGGCGCCCCATTCGTCGCTGTCTCCCGGGGAAAAGAAGAGATACCAGATATCGAATCCGGAATTGTTGTAGAAGGTAATCGAGTTGAGCTCCTCGGGGTTCATCGCCGCCAAAGAGCCGGCCAAAAGCGTTGCCACCAGGAACGTCAGTATTGTACGTTTCATCATCAGCCTCCGGAAGAGCAGTAGTGCGACCCTTACTACTATAGTCCATTTCCACCGGATGACAACGCGGGGAGACCGAATAATGAGCGAACGGCGACTTCTCTCCTACCTGAGGGTGGGCCCCCTGGCTCTTACGACCATCGGAGTCTCGGTATTTATGCTCCTGTCCGATGCGCCGTATTTGGTTGTCCAGGGTTCATACGCCCTCCGGGACACCTTCGGCGCGGTTCGCTTCGACCGGGTGGCGAATCCTTCGGAGTCGGAGGAGCTTCTCTTCTCCCGGGCGCGGGAGATCAGAAGCTTCGGTATCGGCGAGCTCGGCCTGGTGGACACCGAGAGTTATACTCGGTACCGACGGATAGAGCGCGAGGCCCTCGTCTGGGTGGTATCCGGAGTCAGACAGACGGCGTGGGAGCGTCACCTCTGGCGCTATCCCTTTGTCGGCGCCCTGCCGTATCGCGGCTACTATCGTTCCGAGGCGGCGCGCCGGGAAGCGGAGCGGCTGAAGGCCGAAGGCTACGATACCATCGTGCGACCGGTTACGGCCTATTCCTTTCTGGGAGTGGTTCCGGACCCCCTCTACTCCTTTGCGGCAGGCCGGCCGCACTCTTCTCTGGCCGACCTGATCCTCCACGAGATGGCGCACGCCGCGCTCTTCGTACCCGGCGCCGGCGCGTTTAACGAGAATTTTGCCACCTTCGTGGGGCAGGAGGGGTCCCGGAGGTACATCGCCCGAACCTACGGCGCCGGGTCCCCGGAGTATCGGCAAAT
>CAYPUT010000057.1:0-16837 GCA_964413945.1 uncultured Spirochaetaceae bacterium | reverse complement strand
GCTGAGCACTTCCGCGCAGGCGGTTCCGAGACGCGTCGCGAGGACCCGGTCCGCCGCCGAGGGCGTTCCCCCTCTCTGGAGGTGGCCGAGGATGGTCAACCGCGACTCGAGACCCGTGAGCTCCTCGAGCTTCTCGGTTAGTCGGACGGTGTGGCTGACGTGGTGCTGATGGAACTCGTCGAGCTCCGCGGAGGCCTTCTTCCGCTCCGATTTCTTGGTCGCTTCGGTCTTCGCCTGAACCAACTCGGCGACCGTCGCCGCCTGGCTCTTCGACATGGCGCCCTCGGCAACCGCGACGATGCTGAAGTACTTCCCGGCCCGGGTCCGGGAGAGAAGCGCCTCGGTGATAACGTCCATGTCGTAAGGTATCTCTGGAATAAGAATGACGTCGGCACCCCCGGCGATTCCGGCGCCGAGGGCCAGCCATCCCGCCCGGTGCCCCATAATCTCGACGACGATAACCCGGTGGTGGCTCGTCGCCGTTGAGTGAAGACGGTCCACCGCCTCGGTGGCGATCGTGAGGGCGGTGTCGAATCCAAAGGTCACGTCGGTCCGGGCGACGTCGTTATCGATGGTCTTCGGGAGGGTGACGACGTTGAGCCCCGCTTGCTTGAGGTGGAGGGCGTTCTTCTGAGTCCCCCCACCGCCGATACAGACGAGGGCGTCGAGGTGGTGCTTCTCGTAGTTTTCGACGACCGCTTCGGTCATGTCCCGTACCTTCCCCCCGAGGTTCATCTTGTGGGGCTTTTCCCGGCTCGTTCCGAGGATGGTTCCTCCGTCGGTTAGAATTCCGGAAAGGACCCGGCTCTCGAGGAGCATGGTCCTGTCCTGGACGAGCCCCTTGAATCCATCCCGGAAGCCGATAAAGTTCATGTCGAAGTAGGCCTGGCCCCCTCGACCGACTCCCCGGATAGCCGCGTTAAGTCCCGGACAATCGCCGCCGCTGGTCAAAATCCCGATTTGTCTTTTCATCGTATCCCCCGACAAAGAATTATAGCGGGGCCCGACGGTAGTATCATAGCCGGGGCGTTCCGGTTTACCATACGCACCATGAATGCGCATCGTCTCTCCGCCGTAATGGTGTTGTTTCTGCTGGTGGCGGGCGCCGCCGCCGGTCAAACGCGGTTTGCGACCATCCGCGAAGCGGCTACCGGAATCGATTTTGTCGGGGGCCGTGGCATCGGAGAAGGCTCCGTCGCCCAGGGCTTTGACGCTTTCTGGTTCGAACTGCAGGAAGATGCCCGCGTCTCGATGGAAATCCTCGTCACCGAGGAAAGGGAGGGCGTTCGCTTCGCCGACGACGACTCGATGCTCTTCCTTTTCGACTCCCGGGGGAAGCTCCTTGCATCGGACGATGACGGTGGGCCCGGGTCGGCCTCCCGAATCGACGAGGTACTCCTCGAGGGAGGAGACCGCTACTACGCCGTGGTCACGACCTTTCCGAACGAGCCGGAAACCACGCCGGGAGGCGTCTTCGATACCCTCGGAGACCTCGGGAGCAGCAACATCTCCTTCGAGCTCCATATCCGGAAACTCGCCGACGGCGAGACGGGAAAGCGACTGATGGGAACCCTAACAAGCGGCGCCCGGGGAATGGAGATTCTCCGGGAGGCCCGGTCCTTCGAAATGGATGGCAATCAAGGGGTTGCAGAGGGCATCGTCGGTGGGGGTCACGAAGTCTTCTTTTTCAGCATCGACGAGGACTCGTCGGTTTCGCTGGAGGTAATCGTTACCGAAGTCTACCAAGGGAGCGAGTACCGGGACGACGACTCCATGCTCTTTCTCTTCGACGAGCGGGGGCACCTGATCGCCCAGGACGACGACGGCGGCGTAGGAAACGCTTCGGCCCTCCAAGCGAGCCTCGCCGGCCCGGGACGCTACTATGTAGCCGTCACGACGTACGACAACTCGCCGGAGCTCGACGAGTCGGATAGGCTCGTCCGGTTTCCCGGGACCGGGGAGAGCAGCATTCGCTTCCTCCTCCGGCTCCGCGTAAGATAGCCGGCCGCGCCCTGGGTATCGGCCCTCGGTCTCTGTCTTGGTGCGCGACCCTACAACTCCGCGCTACCCCGGGGAACGATCTCGTCGGAGAAGGGCTCCTTGTCTCCTCTTCCCCTCTTGATGCTCATGCGCGGATGGAGCGCCAGGGAGCCGTGGGTCGTTGCCAGGGCGAGGGCGAGGTGAATAACGAAGGCCGGCACGAAGGAGCCGCTGTAGAGGGTAAGCCCGCAGAGGAGGATCCCGAAGGGGAAGGAGGCCACCCCTTCCTGGAGGTTCTTTACCACGTGCGTCGTGACGTAGAGACTCACGTTGACCGCGATCGCCAGGGGAACACCAAGGGGCACGAGGGAGTAGAGCAAGAGCCCCCGGAACATGAACTCGTAGGCGAGAAGGTAGAGCATCCAGGAGAGCGTGTTTGCCAGAACCGTTGCGCCGGACCACTCGGCGAGGCGGATCATCGGGTATTCCGCGGTTACCTGTCGCCGCCGCGGGTTGGTCAGGGCCACCAGAACGGCCACGCCGGTCAGGACGACGGTCGCCCCGATCGAGATCCAGTCCCCCGGAAGGGCCGCGCCGAGGGCGGTAAGGGGAACCCCGAACAGACGGGGAACGAGAAGCACGGGAATAACCCCGTAGAGGAAGACCAACACCAAACGGTTCGATACGACCCGAAAGGTCTCGGCGTGCCGGGGGGGGGTGTTGCGCCGCCATATCCTCCCGAGAATCCCGCTTTCCATCACGGCTATGACCACCAGAAAAGAAAAGGTGAAGTAGAAAAGCAGAAAACTCGCCAGGGTGACGCTCTCTCCCATTCCCATCGGTACTATTCCTCCAGATATCCGTTTCGTTGAAGCCAAGCAAAGGAGTCGGCGAGGGCCTGTCGAACGTCGGTCTTGGGAAGCCCCAGGACGGTTTCGGCGGTGGTCCCGTCGTAGAAGTTCTCGTCGCAGGCAATCTTCGCCATCGTGTAGGAGATACCGGGCGGGCGGCGAAAGAGGGCGCCGATCCCGCTATTGAGGGCCCCGAAGGCCAGAATACCGGCCTTTGGAACCCGGTGCCCGAACCCCGGCCTACCCACCACATCTGCGATGGTCTGAAAGAGGGGCCCGTAGTGCATGTTCTCTCCGGCGAGGATGTAGCTCTCCCCGACCTCTCCCTCTTCGAGGGCGTTGGCCCCGGCGACGGCGACGTTCCGGACGTCTACGATGTTCCGTCCCCCCGGCGGGAGCGGCGGAATACCCTTCTTGGCCACCTGGAGAATCATTTGCCCGGGGCCGGGGCGCGCGTCGAAGGGGCCCATCATAAAGGTCGGGCAGAGGACCACCGCCGGAAGGCCTTTCTCGGACACTGCCGCCAGGACCCTCCGGTGGGCCCGGCGCTTGCTGTCGATGTAGCCGAGACCGTAGTCGGGCCCTTCGAAGAGCCCCTCTTCCCGCCGGGGATGCTCTGCGCTCCCCGGCGGGAAGCTGTTCGCCGTCCCGATGTACACCAGACGCCGGACCCCCGCTTCGAGGGCGCCGTCTATCATGTTCTGCGTGGAAACGATGTTGAAGGCGTCTCTCCGGGGACGTCTCGAGGGCCAGGTCGAGGTGTCAGCCGCGGTGTGAATGGCCGCGTCGACCCCTTCGAAGGCCGCAACGGTCTCCCCACGGTACCGGAGATCGACGTCCGTGCGCTCCAACGGAAGTCCGTCGAGGGTCCCGACGTGGCGTCCCGGCTGGAGGGCGGCGACGACCGTATGCTTCCGTGCTATCAACTCCCTGACGAGGTTCGAACCAAGGAACCCGTCGGCTCCGGTGACCAAGACTCTCACACGCACTACCCGTCCTTCCGTGAAATGAAAAGCCAGGATATACCAGAGCGCGACAAAACCCAAGACGCGGAAGCCCGGCATGGTATACTCCGGGGTAGCAGAGGGAGACAAGATGAAGATTGTGGTTAAGCTCGCGGTTCTCTTTGGGCTCTTTGTAATGGGTTTGGGTCGGATCGCCGCGGTCGGGGCAGCCGAGGAGCCCTTCGGCGCCCCCCGGGACGACGGTTCCTTGAGTCTGGCGTCGGTGGATCTCTACACCGGCGGAATCGGTCTCTTTCGTTTCGAGGGAGCCCTCGAGGCCGGCGAAACCGTCGAGCTCCGCCTCCCCCGGGAGCACGTCCCGGACGTCCTCAAGAGCCTCCTGATACAGGGGGCCGACGGAAGCGCGGTCCCGGTGCTCTCCTTCGACACCACCGACCGGATCGAGCGACGACTCCAGGGGAACTATCTCGATCTCTCGGGCTCCCCGGACCGGGCCGCTCTACTCGGGCGCCTCCGGGGAGAACGGGTCTCCCTGACCGGGCCGGCGAGCGCAACGGGGCGGATCGTCGCCCTGGAAGAGCGCCCCGTCGAAGAGGGGCGCCGGGAGCTCTTCTTGACCCTCTTCGGGGAGGACGGACTGCGGGAGGTCTCCCTGGCCGACGTAGACCGAATCGTCTTCGCGGACGAGAACCTCAATTCCGAGTTCGAGGGACTGCTCCGGGTTCTCCGGGAGGCCCGGATCGACCAGGAGCGGGTCCTTCGGCTCCGCCTCGGGTCGAGGTACGCCGGCCCGGTAACGGTGAGCTACCTCCACGCGGTGCCGGTCTGGAAGACCTCCTACCGGTTGGTTCTCGGGAGCACGGGGGAGTACCGGCTCCAAGCCTGGGGCCACGTGGATAACACGACGGCGATCCCCTGGCGGGACGTCGAGGTAACCCTGGTCTCGAGTCGGCCGGTGGCGTTTCGAATGGATCTGTTGACGCCCCTCTACGTGGACCGGCCGACCCTCGCGCCGCCCCAGGCGACGGTTCTCGCGCCCCGCACCTTCGAGCGGAGCGCCCGGAGCTTCTCGGAAGTGGAGGCGGCGCCGGCGGCCGAGCCCCTCGCAAGCAGGGGGGCCCTCGACGAGGCGCCGTGGGATGCCCAGACTCCCGGCGCCGCCGGAGCGGCCGCCTCGGCTATTCCAACCGCGGTCCGCTACCGCATCGTCGCCGAGGTGGAGCTGCCTCCGGGATCCGGCGCAATGCTGCCGATCTTCGATACCCGCATCCCGGGACGCCGGGTGTCCCTCTACCGCCGGGAGGACGGGACGTCCCCGAGGGCCGGGGTCGAAGTAACGAACGAAACGGGCCTCGCCCTCCTTGCGGGTCCCGTCACGGTCCTCGAGAGCGGCTCTTTTGTCGGCGACGCGTTGACCTCCGACCTCGCGGCCGGGGAGAGCACCATTCTGACCTACGCCCTCGACACGGATACTACCGTGCTTACCGAGGCTCAGAGCGAACCGGACACGATCTCCTCCTTGCGGATCGCCGACGGAATGCTGATCGCCCGCCGGATACGCTCGCTGAGAACCGTCTACCGCCACGAGCACCATGGAGACCGCCTGGGAACCCTCGTTATCGAGCATCCGAAGCAGCCGGGGTGGGCGGTCGTCGGCGGGCCGGGCCCCGCCTCGGAGAGCGAATCCTTTCTCCGGTTCGAGGTGCCTCTGACCGGGGTCTCCGACCGGCTGGAGATTGTCGAAGAGCAACCCGTGTCCACCTCGGTGGCCCTCGATCGCCTAACGACGGATCAGATCTCCTTCTACCTCGGTCGCCCGGTCATCGACGCCGAGACCGCCGACACCCTCCGCCGGCTCTCGGGTATTCTAACCCGCTTAGCCGAGATCGACCGGGAGCTCGGGACGACGAACCGGGAAATCGACGCCCTCTTCCGGGATCAGGAGCGGATCCGGAGCAACCTCGAAGCGGTCCCCGAGGGATCCGATCTGGCCGACCGCTACCTTTCGAACCTGCGGAGGCAGGAGGACGAGATAGAGGCCCTCCGGAGCCGTCGTGCAGCCCTGGAGGAAAGTCGGGCCGAGCTGGAATCTCGCCTTGCCCGCCTGGTAACGGAGTCTGGACGGTAGCCGAAAGCGGCCCCTTTCACGGGGGTCCGAAATTCGTGCATTCCTCACCTTTTTTGCCTACAATAGGTATGTAATATGGGTTCCCATGCAATAAAAAAAGTAATGCGCGTCTCGGGTAGTCCCGTCGAGTTGCCTCGCGGCGGTTTTGTCGTTACCACGCCGGTCGGCCGGATCCAGGTGGGAGCCCCCCCGGCAACCATCAAAGACACCATCGTTACCGAAGAGTCGGTGCCCCAGACCTTTGTGCTGCCGCTGGAGCTCTTTAACTGGCAGAAGGGCATCAATGTTGCCGATATGGAGTTTCCGATCTACTTCAACTTCTTTATCAAGCAGCAGAAAACCACCGTCATTTGTACCGAAGAGCAGGGGCGTCGCCTCGCGGTCGCGATGACCGAGGCCGTCTTCGGCCCGAAGAGCGTCGACCTGAAGAACGACGCCTTTCAGGCCGACGACGATGTCTTTGTCCCGGATATCCGGGGAGAGCTCGCCTTCTTCCGGCGGGGTCTCAAGCTCTCGGATATGATGGAAATAAAGACCTTCGACAAGAAAAACCGCATACACCTCGACGGCCTCACCATCTCCGAAACCGGAAACGAGACTTTTCGGTTCGCCGCCGAGGGCAAGGCCTTCGCCGAAGTGCCGGCCAAGGTCCAGTACACGCCGCAGTACGACATCGGCAAGCAGCTGCCGGAGCCCTTTATTCCGCCCCGGTTCGGGGTTACCTGCCTCGGACCGAGCAACGGCTTCGACCCGAAGGACAACACGTCCGGGTTTATCATCTGGCTGAACGGCAATGGAATCATGATCGATCCTCCGGTTAATTCGACCGAATGGCTGGTCCGGTCCAACGTAAACCCAAAGTTTATCGACAGCATTATCCTGACCCACTGCCACGCGGACCACGACGCCGGGACCTTTCAGAAGATTCTCGAAGAGTCTCGCGTGACGATCTACACCACCCCGACGATCATGCGGAGCTTTTTGACCAAGTATTCGGCCTTTTCAGGAGAGTCCTTCGAATACCTTCAGAAGCTGTTTACCTTCCACCCGGTCTACATCGGCCGCTCCTTCTACCTCCACGGGGGGCAGTTCTACATCAACTACGCCCTCCACTCGATTCCCACGATGGGGTTTCGCCTTACCTTCCAGGGGAAGACCTTCGTCTACTCGTCGGATCATCAGGGAGACCCGTCGGTACAACAGCAGCTCAAGGAAGAGGGACTCATCTCCGGGGAGCGCCTCGAGGAGCTCCGGAGCTTCCCCTGGGAGTCGGACGTTATCTACCACGAGGCGGGGATCCCCCCCTTGCATACGCCGGTTTCGTATCTGAATTCCCTTCCGAAGTCGGTTCAGAAAAAGATCGTGGTCTATCATATCGCGGCGAAGGGCTTTCCGACGAAGGACGAAACCGCCCTCTCCCGGGCGACCTTCGGCATCGAGAACACCCTCTACTTCGATGTAAAGGCGCCGGCCTACGAGGAGGCCTACCGGTCCCTCGACGTTCTCAAGCACCTCGACTTCTTCACCTCCCTCCCGGTGGCCAAGGTTCAACAGTTCTTGACCATCGTCGAAAGCAAGCACTTCAAACGGGGCGACAAGATTATCGAGAAGGGCCACAAGGGCGAGTATTTTTTTATCATTCGGTCGGGAAACGCCCGGGTCGACACCGACCAGCTCTTGCGGAGCAAGTATCTCGGAGCGTACGAGTACTTCGGGGAGGTTGCCCTCCTGACCGGGGCCCTCCGGAGCGCCGACATCGTCGCCGTTACCGAGGTCGAGGCCTACGCCATCTCGAAGAGCCGCTTCATCAACTTTATCGCCGGTACCGAGTTCGAACGGGTCCTCCAGCGGCTTATCCGGAATCGGAGCGAGGAAACCTGGAATCTTCTGGTTACGAGCCCCTTCTTCTCCTCCCTGACGGACTACCAGCGGATGTGGCTCGAGTCGGTTCTGGTTCCCGAAGAACGCGACGGGGCGGGGCTTATCGTCCGGGAGGGGGAACAGCTTCCGGGGGTCTATATAATCCGCTCCGGAGACGTCGAGGTGTCGAAGAAGAGCAAGACCGTCGCTACCCTAAAGGAGGGGCAGGTGATCGGGAAGATGAACCGGATACAGCGGGGGCTCCCGGCGGACTTCACCTTCCGGCATCGGGGGCCCTTGAGCGTCTTCCACATCTCCCTCGATGACACCCAGGAGTTCCTAAGCCGGAACCCCGGAACCGCGATGCGCCTCTCCTACGGCTTCTGATACGGCTTCCGAGGCGCCTCGGAGGCCGGCGACTCTACTCGGGAGCTTGCCGAGAGAAGAAGCGCCGGAGGCCTTCGGCGTCGGAGGACTTCGCCTCCTCGAGGCTCCCTTCAAAAACAACCTTCCCCTGGTCGAGAAAGACAATCCGGTCGGCAATCGTCGAGATGCTTGCAAGCTCGTGGGTTACCACCACGAAGGTGCTCGACAGCCGGTCCCGAAGCGAGAGAATCAGCTGGTCTAAAGCCGCGCTGGTAACGGGATCGAGCCCCGCCGAGGGCTCGTCGAGAAATACGATTTCCGGATCGAGGATGAGGGACCGGGCGAGGGCCGCCCGCTTCTTCATGCCGCCGGACAGCTCCGCCGGCAGCTTGTCCTGAATGCCCCCGAGGTTGACGAGATCGAGCTTGACCTCCACCATCCGGCGCCGGACGTCCTCCGGGAGCTTGGTGTGCTGCTCTAAGGCTATCGAAATGTTGTCTTCGATGTTCATGGAATTAAGCAGCGCCCCGTTTTGGAAGAGGACACCCACCCGGAGGAGCTCTTGTTGCCACTCCAGCTCGTCGAGGGTTCCGACGTCCCGGTCGAAGAGAAAGATGTGGCCCCGGCGTGCCTCTACCAATCCGAGGACCGCTTTGAGGAGGGTCGTCTTGCCGCAGCCGCTCTCCCCGACGATGCAGACGATCTCTTCGGGATAGACCGAGCAACTCACCCCGGAGAGCACCTCGGTATTGCCGTAGGCGACCGAGATGTTCTGAACGCGAAGGAGGGGTCCGGAGCTCATGACCGAGGGTACCTCATGACGGCAGGTAGAAAAAGCTAAAGAACACGTCGGTCAGGATGACGACGAATATCGACGCGACGACCGAGACGGTGGTCATTCTCCCGACACCCTCGGCGCCTCCGGTGGCCTTGAACCCGTAATGGCTCCCGATGACGACGATGTGCCAGGCAAAGACCGTGCTTTTGATGATAGCGATGGTAAGGTCCTCGATGTCCACGGCTTCGATCATGTTCCAGAAGAAGGCGGCCGGGGAAATGCCGAGGTAGGCAACGCCGATGATAACGCCCCCGAGCATCGACATCGCGATCGAAAGGGCCACCAGAATCGGCATCGCGATGGTAATCGCGTGGAACTTCGGCACCACGACGTAGCGCACCGGGTCGAGCCCCATGACCCGGAGGGCGTCGAGCTCCTCGGAGACCTTCATGGTCGCAATCTCCGCGGCGATTGCCGAGCCGCTGCGTCCGGCGACCAGGATAGCCGTCATCATCGGGCCCATCTCCCGGACGACCGCAAGAGACAACAGCATGGCGACAAAGACATTCGCCCCGAACTGCTCGAGTTGAGCGGCGGACTGAAGCGCGAGAATCAAACCCAGAATCAACGACAGCAGAGCAACGATCCCCACGGCGTTCACCCCTATGTCGATGAGTTGCCGTAAGAGGGCGCCCCGGCGCTGCCCCCGGCGGTCGAAGACGCCGTGAATCGACCAGATAAAGATGTCCGCCGAGAGCTGGAAGTAGGTGCCGGCTTCCCGATAGGCGGCGATAAGGAGCTCGGTAGCCCGGGCAAAGAGGTTGTAGCGCTCCTTCGGCCCCTCTTCGGCTTTCGCACCCCCTTCGAAGAGGGCAAGGAGCCGCTCGATCTCGGGCTTGGCCCCGATGAAGGGGATCTCGCTCCCGGAGCCCGAGGCCCGGCGAATCAGATCGAGGAGTGCCACCCCGGAGCTGTCCGCCTCGGTAACCTCCGAGAGGTCGATTCTGCGAATCCCCGAGAGGGACAGAATCGAGTCGTGGAGGTCCGGGACTTCCTGTTTGGTCAGGGAGCCCCGGAGCTTCAGCGTTCCGTCCGCCTGGGCGACAAAGTCGGTCACGGCGAAGCGGCTTCTATCTCGGCGATAAACTGATCGATCGCCCGGGAGAGGCGCCGGTTTACCGTCAGCACGAACTCGGTAACCGATTCGGAAATCTCGTCCTCGGTGGCGCTCCGCGTCCGGGCGAGGACCTTCCCTTGCGAATCGACGAGGAGCATTTCGATGTCGAAGACAGCCAAGGGCTGTCTTGCGCAGCAGCGGTACTCGAGAGCGTCGATGTGCGTCTGAACCGAATAGGGATCCCGGACTCCCCGGACCGTCCGGCCGACCTGCCGGAAGAGGTTCTCTCGACGAATCCGGTCGTAGAGGGCGTCCCGAACCGCGTCCCCGGCTCCGACGACCCAGAGATCCCGGTTCCGCAAGAGGACCTCCGGCGCCTCGGGGCGTTGGACGATCTGCCGCCGGTCGTAGAGGGGCGCCACAGTGGGGTCCTCGACGATGAGGACGGCGTTAAAAAGCGCCTCCGCCGGGTCGGGCTCTCGCTCTGCGGCCGCCGTTCCGGGGGTACCGTCGCCCTCGTCGACGTAATCTATCAAAAAGTAGCGCGTGGGCGCGTCGCTGGAGAACAGACACCCCGAGAGCGTAAGGACCAACAGAAGAAGAAGGCTAGCGAACCAGCCGCGATGGATTGTCGCTGATGAGCATCGCAAAATTGTTTAGGTACTCCAGTGTTTCTTCGAGGAGAGAGATCGAATCGAGGAGCCCCCGCTCGCTCTCGATAACCATATGTTCGATATTCCGGAGGCTGCTTTCGGCCTGCACCACAGTCCGGTTGAGTCCCGCCACCAGCTCGGCGAGGGAATCCGCCTCCCCCTGGCCTCCGAGGGCCCGGCTTAAGGCAAGGCTCGCCGTCTCGAGGTTGCGGGCCGCTAAGTTAATGTCTTCGAGCGTTTTTTCGAAGTCTTCCCGGTTCCCGGCGATTATCTGGTCGGTATTCCGGACGATCCGGGCGATGGAGCCCCGGTTGTCGCGCAGAATGCCGGCGGCGTTCTCGAGAAACGCCGCGACGTTGTCCCGGTTTTCCTCACTCAAGAGGAGCTCGATACTCTCGACGATGTTCTGCGCCGGCTCCCCGAGCTGGGTCAGACTGTCGAGAACCGATTGGCTCTCGGGAATCCGGCTTCCGGGAGAGAGCCTGTCGGCGGCATCGGTCCCCCCGACGAGGTTTATCTGCCGGCTGCCCGTAATCCCGACGGGATACATCCGGGCCCGAGCGTCGTCTTTGACCGGGACATCCTGCCGGATCGAAAGGGTCACGATAATCCGCTCGACACTGTCTTCGGCAAAGTCGATCGATTCGACGGCTCCGACCACGATACCGTTATACCGGACCTGGCTTCCGACCTGAAGACCGGTTACCGACCCGGCGGAGAACTCGACGTAGTAGGTATGCCGAGATTCGAAGAGCTCGCTCCCGGCGATAAGAAGAAAAAAGGTTATCAACACTGCGCCCCCGAGGACCAGAAAGATCCCGAGGCGAATCCGTTGGCGACGACCGACTGCCATACCAGGTTATTGTACTATAAGGGCCCGGGCTCGGGCTACGAGTGCTCCATGAGATTCGCGAACTCGCCGAGGGGCGTCCGCAGGACGGCATCGGCGATCCTATCCAAGGGCGTCTCCGAGAGGGTGACGATTCCGAGCCAGGCGCCGGCGTGCTTCGCCGTCGCCGGGAGGGTTGCCGCCGGTTGAACGACCAGGGTGGAGCCGAGAGCGAGCATGGTGTCACACTCTTCGGAGAGCTCGACGGCCTTGCGCAGGACGCTTTCCTCGAGGGCCTGCCCGAAGGAGATCGTGTTCGGCTTGAGGAGGCCACCGCAGTCGGGGCACCGAGGGGCGGTCTGTTGCCTCTCGAGGAGCTCCAACGCCGCGTCCGTCGGGAGGAGGGCCCCGCATCCGAGACAGACCGTCTCTCGGGTGTTGCCGTGGATATTCACGATGGAGCTATCCGGGATACCCGAGAGCTCGTGGAGGCCGTCGATATTCTGGGTTATGACACCCAGGAGGCGCCCCTCGTCGTAGAGACGCCGGACCAGACGGTGCCCGGCGTTCGGTTTCGCCGCCACCAGAGCCGGCCAAAGCTCCCGCTTTCTGTGCCAGTAGAGGAGCCGCTTTTCTTCGCTCTCGATAAACTCGTCGAAGTAGACCGGTTGAAACCGGTCCCAGATCCCCCCCTGGCTCCGGTAGTCCGGAATGCCTGAATCGGTGCTGATTCCCGCCCCGGTAAAGACGACCATACGATGAGAGGCCTCCAAGCGGCGGCGGAAAGCTTCGAGCATACGCCTATGGTACCCGGAGAGGTCCCTTGCGGCTATCCACCAGCAAAGTCTTCCGGACGGAACGTTCTCCTTGACGTTGACAGAGTACCGGGGGTGGCTTAGAATTTGGATACCCCGTACAAGGAGTGTCTTTATGAAGGTCAAGATCGACCCAGATCTGTGCACGGCGTGCGAACTCTGCACGACAAGCGTGCCGGAAGTATTTGAGATGGGCGACGAAGTCGCCGAAGTCATCGTCGACGAGGTCCCTTCCGACAAGGAAGATGCCACAAAGGAGGCGGTCGAAGACTGCCCCGTCGACGCAATCAGCATCGTCTAAGGTATCCGGGGCTTCGGCCCCGGTGCCCCTTTCTTGCAAATCCATCATCCATTCGTTACATATAGAGCATGCGCCGTTTGGTTTGGGTCGCGACCATCCTAGGAGTACTCCTGTTATCCGGGTGCTCGATCAATGCAATCGCCACCCGGGCCGTAGCTCGAGCCCTAAGCGGGGGTGAAGAACCCTCCGTCTTCGTTACCGATAACGACCCGGAGCTTATCGCCGACGCCCTCCCCCTGGCCCTCAAGATCTACGATACCCTCATTCTCGAGCGCCCGGAGGATGCAGAGCTCCTCTTAGCCGGCGGCAGCGCCTACATTAGCTATGCGAACGCTTTTCTTCAGAGTCCTGCTGGAATGCTCCCCCCGGAGGAGTTCGAGAAGCGAGAGCTCCTTATCCGCCGGGCAAAGAACCTCTACCTCCGTGGGCGCGGCTACGCCATCCGGGGCCTCCAAGCGCGGCATCCCGAAGCCCAAGGGATTCTCGAAGGGGATCTGGACTCCGTCGTCGCGGTCGTCGAAAAAGAGGACGTGCCCTACCTGTACTGGGTTTCCGCCGGGTGGCTCGGGGCCTTTTCCGCCGAGCCCTTCGATATGGACCTGAACGTCTCTGTCGGTCGGGCCGCCACCTTAATCCTCCGGGCCTACGAGCTGGATCCCGATTTCGACAACGGGGCGATCGACGAGCTGCTTCTCTCCTACTACGCCTCCCTTCCGGAGGGACTGGGAGGAAGCCGGGAGCGGGCAAGCTACCATTACGAGCGGGCGGCCCGCCTCGCCGACGGAAAGAGGGCGTCCCCCCACGTTTCCTACGCCGTGAGCGTCCTGATACCCCAGCAGAAACTCCGAGAGTTTATGGATAGGATGGATCTCGCCTTGGCGGTAGATGCCGAGGCCTACCCCGAGTACCGGCTGGTCAACACCATCAAGCAGCGGGAGGCCGCCTGGTACCTGGAAAACCTCGACCGCTTTTTCTTAGTAGACCTCGAGGAGGAAGACGCGTGAAGAGATGTCGCCTGACTCTCGTTCTCATAGTTTTGTTTGTGCTGTTGGGGGGGCTTGCTTCGGCCCAGCAGATCAAGATCGCGAGTCCGGCACCGGAGTCGAGCCCCTGGGGGCAGGCCCTGAACCGGGTGGCCGCCGACTGGGCACGGATCTCCAACGGCCGGGTGCGTCTTCAGGTGTTTCACAACGGCATCGCCGGCAACGAATCCGACGTGTTGCGCAAGATGCGGATCGGGCAGGTCCACGCCGCGGTTATTACCAGCGGCGCCCTTTCCAACTTGGCCGACGAACTGCTTACGGTAAGTATGCCGATGCTTATCCGTACCGACGAGGAGTTGGACTACGTCTTCGAGCGAATCCGGCCGCGGATCGAGGACGCTGTCCGGGCGAACCGCTTCGAGGTCCTCGGGTGGTCGAAGGCGGGATGGATACGCTTCTTTGCCTCCGAGCCGGTCCCCTCCCCGGAAGCCCTCAAGGAGCTCAAGCTCGCCTCGAGCGCGGACAACGAGGAGCTGCTTCAGGCCTTTCGGTTGATGGGCTATCAAGTAATCCCGATGACCGAGACGGAGCTACTTACCGCACTGAATAGCGGCCGGGTGGAGTCCTTTTACGGCAGCCCCATCGCGGCCGCCGGTTTTCAATGGTTTGCCCGGGCGCCGTACATGCTCGAGCTTCGGGTGGCCCCCTTTCTCGGCAGTTTCGTGATGATCGAGAATATGTGGCGTCGGGTTCCCGAGAACTTGAAGCCCGAGCTTATCGCCTCGGTGGAGCGGCAAATAGCCCGCCTGGATTCTCAAGTCCGGCAGCTGGAGGAGGAGGCTATCGAGACGATGCGGCAGTACGGCCTCGAGGTTACCGAGCTCTCGGAAAGCGAGGAACGGCGGTGGTTTTCCGAATTCGACAGGAGCTCCCAGGTTACCGTCGGTAGCGTCTTCGACGAGGAGCTCTACACCACCATCCGCCGCTACCTCGACGAATATCGCCGGCAGTAGGTTTTGACGTTTCTCCGTCGCCTCGAAAACGCCGTTGGGGCCGGTTCCCTCCTACTTCTGGCCTTCTTTCCGGTCCTCGAGATAGTCCTCCGCTCGCTCCTCAAGACAGGAATACTCGGGCAGAGCGGTTATCTTACCCATCTGGTGCTCATCGTCGGGTTTATCGGCGGAACGATTGCCGCCCGGGAAGGGCGCCATCTCTCGATGGCGAGCGGAATGGACCATCTGCGGCCGGGCATCAAGCGGCCGGCGGAGGTGGTCGTCGGAGTTATCGCAACCACCATTCTGGTCGCCCTGACCTGGAGCTCGGCCTCTCTTGTCTTGATAGGGTTCACTCCGGATCAACGGGTCGGCGTCGTTCCCCTGCAACTCTTCGTCGCCGTTATGCCGATCGCCTTCGGGGTTATGGCGTTCCGGATATCCCGGCCGCTCCGGGTGCCCCGGAAACGGCTTCCCCTTGCCGTCTTCGCCGTGCTCTTCGGGACCTTTCTCGGATTCGCGGCGATCGCCAATTCGAGCTACATCCTCCTGCCTGAGGTCCCCCGGATTGTCGACGACCTTTACAACCTCTGGTTTTCCCTCCTGCCGCCGGTCATGCTCCCCCTCGTGGTGCTCTTGGTGATCTCGGCCTTTCTCGGCACGCCGCTTTTCGTGGTTCTCTCCGGTGTGGCGCTTCTCCTCTTCGTTCGGGTCGGTGGGTCCCTCGAGACCATTCCGAACGAGGGATACGCAATGCTCACCGGATCGACCATTCCGGCGATTCCCCTCTTTACGCTAACCGGCTACCTGCTATCCGAAGGTCGCGCCGGGGACCGTCTGGTGCAATTCTTCCGGGCATTCTTCGGCTGGCTCCCCGGGGGCCTGGCGATCGCGGCGATTCTCGCGTCGGTCTTTTTTACCTCGTTTACCGGCGCCTCGGGAGTTACCATCCTAGCCCTCGGTGGGCTTCTCTTTACGATTCTCCACACCAACGGCGGGCAGTCCGAGCCCTTTACCGTCGGACTTCTGACCTCCTCGAGCAACATCGGGCTTCTCTTTCCCCCGAGCCTGGCGATTATCCTCTACGGCACTATCGCCCAGATAAACATCTTCCACCTCTTTATCGCCGGGATTCTCCCCGGGATGCTCTTGGTTTTGGTCTTTAGCGCAACGGGCATAGTCGTCTCCCTGCGGAGGGGAATCGAGCGGTCCCCCTTCCACCCGATGGACGCCGTGGCCTCCATCCGGGAAGCGTTCTGGGAGCTCCTTCTTCCGGTCGTCGTCGTGGTCTCCTTCTTCTCCGGGTTTGCCGGGCTCGTCGAGACCGCAGCGCTCGCGGTTCTCTACGCGATTATCGTCGAGGTGTTTATCCGGAAAGAGGTTCCGTTCCGGGGGCTCCCCGGCGTTGCCCTCAAATGCGTCACGGTAACCGGCGGCGTCTTAGTCATTCTGGCGGCGGCCCGGGGCCTTTCGTTCTACATTATCGACGCGCAGATTCCGATGCTCCTCCGGGACTGGGTGGCGGCACACATCTCCTCCCGGATCGCTTTTTTGCTTCTGCTGAATCTGGCCCTCCTGATTACCGGCTGCTTTATGGACATCTTCTCCGCCATCCTGATTGTGGCGCCTCTGGTAATACCCTTAGGAGCGCTCTTCGGCGTCGACCCGGTACACCTCGGAATCGTCTTTATCGCCAACCTCGGTCTCGGGTTTATCACCCCTCCGGTTGGCCTCGATCTCTTTCTCTCCTCGTACCGCTTCGGCAAGGGGCTCCCGCAGATCTACCGCCGGGTCGCCCCCTTCTTCCTCCTCGAGCTCTCGGTCGTTCTGGTCATTACCTACGTCCCCTTTCTCTCGACGATCCTCTTAAGAATCGTCGGGTAGCCGCTGAGGTATGCTGAAAAGTGACTCTCGAGCGTATATACTACCGTGGTATGGCCGGACAAGAGACGAAGTTCTCTCAGCGCATCGATAGAATGGTCGCGTCGGTCGAGCGGCTCCAAGACGCCTTGGCTCCTCTGAGAGAGCGCACGGGGCAACCCAAGAACGCCCCGGACACCGGCATTCCGATTCCCCTTGATCCGGAAGACCGAATTCGAGCCCCCGCCCGGAAGCTCGGGGCCCTTCTCGCGATCTCGGAATCTCTCGAGGGACATCCTTTTTCAGCGGCGAGCTGCACGACATGGACGAGCTCACTCTGGCCGCCCACGACGCGGGAG
>CAYPUT010000056.1:0-16842 GCA_964413945.1 uncultured Spirochaetaceae bacterium | reverse complement strand
GCCTTGGAAGAGGCCATGCAGTCCCAACGCGTTTTGGACCGCCTCGAAGAGCTCACCATGCTTCCCACCTTCAAGCGGGGAGAAAGTCTCATCGAAGCCATCGAGGCCCAGGGCGAGCGTCTCTTTAACCTCGCCGACGTATACGATCTCGGCGGTTGATGGAAGTCAGTTTTAGTTCGTACTACGATGTAATCCAACGAGAGGCGGTCGGCGCTGTCGACCGCCTCGCCATACCCGGATCTCGACCGTACCGTCGAAAGGAGCAGGTGTGACCACCAAAGACAAGACCTACATCGCGGACTTCTTGCTGGCCGGCGGTCTGTTCGGCGTCAGCATCCTTATGTTCGTCGAAACGCTCACGCTAAAGCCGTCACCTTACGAGCCACTCGGCCCTGCCGCCTTGCCCCGGGCCCTCAGTGTCGCCCTGGTTCTTCTTGCGATTCCCGTCGTCGTTCAGGGAATCAAGAAGGTCCGGGGCCGCAAGACGGTCGATACGCCGGAGACCTCGACCCCGGCTACCCCCGAAGAGGAGACACTCGAGCCGGAATTCAAAGCGCCACCGAAGGGACCGCAGCGGCCGCTCTTGTCCCTCCTTACCGGCATAACCACCGTCGTCTACATTTTCGCGATCCAGCTGATCGGATTCCGGATAAGCTCGGTCGTGCTTCTTCTGTTCCTCGGGACGATGCTCTACCGCCGGGAACGCAAGATGCGGCCGGTGACGTTCTTTCCTACGTTGATCGTGCTGGCTGTTGGAATGAGCCAGCTTCTCTACTTTGTCTTCACGCGAGTCCTCGTCGTGAATCTGCCGTAAGGAGGGTAACAAAACCATGGGACACCTTCTCGACGCTTTCGTAGCCCTCGCCGCGCCATTGCCCCTGTTCTACATATTTATCGGGGTCTTTCTCGGGTGTACCGTCGGGGCGATTCCCGGCCTTACCGGCTCGATGCTTATCGCCCTGACCCTTCCGTTGACCTACTACATGACGAGCGTAAACGCAATCACGCTGCTTGTTTCCATGTACATCGGGGCAATCAGCGGCGGACTGATTACCGCGACCCTCTTGCGGATTCCCGGAACGCCGGCGTCGGTTGTGACTACCTTCGACGGCTACCCCATGGCGAGAGCCGGGAAGTCGGGCCGCGCCATCGGCATCGGCATTATGGCCTCCTTTGTCGGCGGGCTTATCGCCTGGTTCTTCTTGGTGCTTCTTGCTCCCGTGATGGCCCGGTTCGCCCTCAAGTTTACCTCCTTCGAGCTCTTCTCCCTGGTGTTGATGGCGTTGGTGCTTATCGCCGCGGTGGGGCAGGGGAGCATTACCCGGGCGATTATCGCCGGCTTTCTCGGGTTGATGGCCGGGGTCCCCGGCGTAGACCCGATCGTCGGACGCGTCCGGATGACCTTCGGCGCCAACGAGATGATCGGAGGCTTCGGCCTTTTGCCCGTTCTGATCGGGCTCTTCGGCATCAGTCAGATCTTGACCGACGTTTCCGACGTCGAGACAAAGCTCGAGCGGATTCCCTTGAGCTTCAAGGGGATGTTCCTTTCGCTGAAGGAGCTCAAAGAGAACGCCGTAAACCTTATCCGCTCTTCGGTAATCGGAACCTGGATCGGTATTCTCCCCGGTGTCGGGGCGACGATCGGGTCGATTATGGCCTACTGGGCGGCGAAGAACTCTTCCAAGCATCCTGAGCGATTCGGCAAGGGCTCGGAGGAGGGGATTATCGCCTCCGAGGCGGCGAACAATGCCACGATCAACGGAGCGATTATCCCGCTGATCACCCTCGGGATCCCCGGGAGTATCATCACGGCCATTCTCTTGGGAGCCTTTATCCTCCACGACCTGAACCCGGGGCCTCTGCTTTTTACCAGCGCGCCGGAGGTCGTTTATGGAATTATGGCGGCGGCCTTTGTCGCGAACATCGTTATGTTTATTGTGATGATCGGGGGAAGCGTCGTGATGGCCCGGCTCGTCGACGTTCCCCGGGCGATTCTCCAACCGCTCTTGATCGTATTCTGCGTTATCGGGACCTTCGCCTTGAATAACCGCTTTTTCGACGTCTGGGTGATGTTCGGGTTCGGGCTTCTCGGATTCGCCTTCGAAAAGGCCCGGGTGCCTTTGGGCCCCTTTATCATCGGTTTTATTCTAAGCGGCATCGCCGAGCTCAACCTGCGCTCGAGCCTGATGTACGCCGACGGGTCCCTGCTTCCCTTCGTTACCCGGCCGATCTCCCTGACCTTTATCATCATTGCGATCGCCACCCTGGTGTGGACCCTCTACCGGGAGTTCGGTCACAAGGTGAGCCTTATCGCGAAAGCGGGGAGCGAAATTACCGAATCGGGAGAAGTTGAATGAGTAACGCACCACAGGAGCGAAAAAACGTCCTTCTTATCTGTACCGACCATTGGCCCGGTCCCTTGCTGGGGGTCGAAGGGCATCCGGTCATCCAGACCCCGACCATCGACGAGATCGCCCGGACCGGAATCCGCTTTAACCGGGCGTACTCGGAGTGCCCCGTCTGCATCCCCGCCCGGCGGACCCTCATGACCGGGACCACCCCGAAGACCCACGGCGACCGGGTGTTTCAGCAGACCCTCCCGATGCCGGACCTCCCGACGATGGCTCAGACCTTCCGGGACGCCGGGTACCAGGCCTACGCGGCGGGAAAGCTCCACGTCTACCCCCAGCGAAACCGCATCGGCTTCGACGACGTTATGCTCTGCGAAGAGGGACGGACCCAGTACGGGGTAACCGACGACTACGAGCTCTTCCTCGGCGAGAAGGGGCACCCTGGAGAGCAGTTCGGTCACGGGATGGGAAACAACCAGTACGTAACCCGCCCCTGGCATCTCTCCGAGGAGCTTCACAACACCACCTGGACCGCGACGCAGATGGAGAAGTTCATAAAGCGGCGGGATCCGACCCGGCCGGGCTTTTTCTACCTCTCCTTCGCCCACCCGCATCCCCCCTTCGCGCCTCTCCAGTACTACTTCGACCTCTACCGGCGTTTGGAGATCGACCGGGGGTTTATCGGTTCCTGGGCCGAAGACCCGGAGAAGCTGCCGTTTAAGCTCAAGAAGTCCGCCGAGTACTCCATCGGTTACTCCGAAGAGATGCTCCGGGACGCGATCTGCGCCTTCTACGCGGCGGTCACCCAGATAGACCATCAGATCCGCCGGATAATCGGGACCTTGAGGGAAGAGGGGCTTTTGGAGAGTACCTACATCCTCTTTACCTCGGACCACGGGGACATGCTCGGACGCCACGGCCTCTGGGCCAAGCGGGTCTTCTACGAGTGGTCCGCCCGGATTCCGATGCTCCTCGCCGGTCCCCTCGGCGACAGACGGGTCCCCGCGGGAGCCGTCGACTCCCGCCTGGTGGGATTCCAAGACATCATGCCGACGCTCCTGGACCTCTGCGATATCCCTATCCCGGAAACCGTCGAAGGAATCTCGATGGTGGGGGCAAAGCGGCGAGAGATGCTCTACGGCGAGGAGGCCGAGGGTGCCCGGGCCAACCGGATGATGACCGACGGGCGCCACAAACTTATCTATTACCCGGCGGGGAACGTTACCCAGCTCTTCGACCTCGATTCCGATCCCGACGAGCTTACCGACGTCTCCGAAGATCCTGCGTACAAGGAGGTCCGGGGGCGTCTTACCGAGGCGCTGATGGCCAACCTCCACGGGAGCGACCTCGAGTGGGTCGACGACGGGAAGCTCCGGGGCATAGCCGCTCCGGAGTACGTCTACCATCCGGTACCCGGGCTCTTCGGTCAGCGGGGGAGCCATTGGGGACCGCCACCGGCTTCCGGAGCCGAGATAAAGGACATCGACCTGATCTGACACCGAATGGAGTGAGACATGGACAAGACACAAGAGCTCTACGAGCGAGCCGGGAAGGTTATTCCCGGCGGGGTAACCGCCGCCGCCCGGCTGAACGCCTACCTCGGGCGCCCCTTCTACGTCTCCCGGGCGCAAGGTAGCCGCCTCTACGACTTAGACGGCCGACCCTACATCGACGTCTGCACTTCCTTCGGTGCTTCGCTTCTCGGACACGGGCACCCGGCCATCCGGGAGGCCTTGGTAAAGGCCGGCGAGATGGGAATAGCCTGCGCCATGGAGTTTCCGGCGGAGGCGGAGCTCGCGGAGAAGCTCTCGGCCACGGTCCCCTCGGCGGAGATGGTGCGGTTTACCTTGAGCGGAACCGAGACCACCTGGTACGCGGTGCGCCTGGCCCGGGTCTACACCGGAAAGACCAAGATGATAAAGATGGAGGGCCACTTCCACGGCTTTAACGACTACCTGCAGTACAACTACTGGCCGCCCCCGGGAGGAGGGCTCCCCAATCTGCAGGAGGAGACACCGGGGTTTCCCCCGGAGTCGAAGGAGCACGTCATCGTCCTGCCCTTTAACGACATCGAAGCCGTCGAGCGGACGATTGCCGAGGAGGGCCACGACATCGCCGGCATTATTCTCGAGCCGGTCAACTTCAATTCCGGGGGTATCCGTCCGAAGCAGGGCTACCTCGAGGCGCTCCGGAAGATTACCGAAGCGAATAACATTCTCCTGATCTTCGACGAGATACTCTCTGGGTTCAAAACCGGGACGAGCTGCATCCAGGGCTACTACGGGGTAACCCCGGACGTTTCGACCCTCGGAAAGGCGATCGGTGGCGGGGTCCCCTTGAGCGCCTTTGTCGGCAAGAAGGAGGTTATGGAGACCGTAGCCCCCTTAGGCGCTATGATGCATAGCGGCACCTACAACGCCAACGTAACGAATATCTACTGCGGCAACGCCTTTATGGATGTGGTGATGGCCGGCAACTACGATGGCCTCATCGAGCGATCCAACCGGCTCTACGACGGCCTCAACCGCGTGTTCAGCGAGACCGGCCTCCCGGCCCGGGCCTACGGCCTCGGGGCCCGGTTCGGTCTCCTCTTCGGCGACGCCGCGGCGAAGGAGCCGGAAGACTACAAGGACGTCGCCGGCCAGGATTGGACGGTCGGTCGCTCCTTTTTCAAGGAGTCCTTCGACCGGGGTGTCTTCTACAACAATGGCTGGCACCAGGGGCTCTCCTTTGCCCATACCGACGCCGACGTCGAGGAGGTGCTCCAGGTCAGCAGGGCCGCCGCCGAAGCGGTGGTCGCCGGAACGTGAGGGTCCCTTGATGCCTGAGGGCCGCTATCCGCACTTTCCCGATGTCTACCTCCCCCATCTTCGGGAGACCACACTGCCGAAGGTCCTTCCCGTCACCTTGAAGCACTTTAAGTCTCCTCCCTTGACGGACCCCTTAAGCGTTCTCCGCCGGGAGCTCGATTCCGCCGGGCGGCTGTCGGCTCTGTCACCAGGATCTAGGGTCGGGGTCGCCGTCGGCAGCCGGGGTATCGCCGCCCTTCCTCGCGTGGTGGCGTCGGTCGTCGCCTGGCTCAAGGAGAAAGGACACGAGCCAGTCCTAATCCCGGCGATGGGAAGCCACGGAGGTGCCCAGGCCGAAACCCAAGCGCAGATCCTTCGGGACCTCGGCATGTCGGAAAAAGAGATGGGGGCTCCTGTCGTAAGCTCCATGGAAGTGGTCCATCTCGGGGCCACGCCTCAGGGGGTTCCCTGCTACTTCTCCCGGGACGCCTTGGAGATGGACGCCGTCGTCGTGGTCAACCGGGTCAAGTCCCACACCAGCTTCGACCGACCGATCGAGAGCGGTCTTACCAAGATGGTGGCGGTTGGTCTTGGAAAGGCTCAAGGCGCCCGCTTTGTCCACCGACTCGGCCCCGTCGGGCTCCGGGATGTCTTGCCGGAGTTGGCCCGGATAGCCATCGCCGAGGCGCCGATCGCCTTCGGGGTGGCCGTCGTGGAAAATGCCGACAAAGAGCTGATTCACCTCGAAGGGGTGGAGCCCGAAGCCTTCGGGGCCGCCGACGAGCGTCTTCTGGTGTTGGCCAAACAGAATCTTGCGCGTCTTCCCTTCGATCAGATCGACGTCCTCGTCGTCGAGCGGTTCGGCAAAGAGATCAGCGGAATGGGAATGGACTACGCCGTCGTCGGCCGGACCGATATCCGGGGACTTCCCAATCCGCCGAAACCCTTTATCCACAAGATTGTTGCTCTGGAAGTCACCGAGGCCTCCCACGGAAACGCCCAGGGCATCGGGATCGCGGACTACATTCCGAAGCGGGTCGTAGAGAGCCTCGACTTGGTCGACCTCTATACCAACGCGGTAACCGCCGCGGTCATCGAAAAGTCCCGAATACCCCCGGTGCTTCCAAACGACCGGGAAGCCATTCGCGCCGCAGTCGCGACGGCCTGGCGTCTTACGGACGAGGAGGTTCGTCTCTGCATAATATCCTCGACCCTCCATCTCGAAACGATCCTCGTTTCGGAGGCTCTGGCGAAGGATCTGGACTCAATTGAAGGTGCACGGGTAGCCGGGGAGCCGAGGGAGATCGAGTTTTCTCAAGAAGGAATCCTTGCCACCCGGTGCCCGGCTTAGGGTGGCCCCCTTAGCCGAGCCGAAGGAGAATGCGATGGAACAGCGTTGGACCTTTCTTCACGTCGGAGACAGCCACATGGGAACCCCGCGGTCGTATCGGTTTCGACCGGCGGTCAACCAGCGGTGGGCCGCCATCAAAGAGCAAATGGCCGGGATCGAGGCAGAGTTTCTTCTCCACGGGGGCGACCTTACCCGGGACGGTGAGCTCCACGAGTTCGAGTACCTTCAGGCCCGGGACGACCTCGACACCCTGCCGTTTCCGACCTTCGTTATTCCCGGCAACATGGACGTGGGAAACAAGCACGCCAATCGTCGGGGCACCAAACGCCCCTGGGACGACCGGACTCTGAACATGCAGTCCGAGCGGTTAGACCTCTTTTCATCCTATTTCGGGCCCATCCACTGGACCTTTCTCTACCGGGGCGTTCGTTTTACCGGGTTCTACGCCGCTGTCGCCGGCACCGGGTTCCGGCAGGAAGATCGGCTTTGGCATCTATTGGAGAAGCTCCCGGGTCTCCCGGGCGCCCGGCACCACGTCGCCGTAATGCACTACTGGCCTTTCATGGAGTCTCCCGAGGAGCCGGCCTGGGACATCACCAAGGTAGAGGAATACGACAACTGGTACTTCTCCATCGATCCGCCCCACCGCCAAAGGATCCTCTCGCTGCTGAAGGCCGCGAAGGTGGAGGTTCTCTTCTGCGGCCACGTCCACACCGGAAGGCCGCTCCAACTGATCGACGGAATGAGGATCTATCGGGTCCCGGCCGCAGGAAACACCTCGCAGCTTCAGGATCGGTGGCCCGACGCGGAGACCCGGGTTGGCTTCCATCGCTGCGATGTCACCGAATCGGGGGTCGAGGTCACCTTTGTTCTTGGAGCGGACCAGTGCGAAGAGTTTGGAACCTTCGGGCCCTGGGGCCACCCGACTCCGGAGGAGAGGGACTACTCGATCGCCCGGGAAGAGCCGTGAGGTATCAACAAGCCTGTTGATATTTCGTCCTAAGTTGTTTTCGCATCGTTCTATAGAGTCAAACCACGGTTACTTGGACCGGAGACCGATTTACCCTTTTCGGCGCATACAGTTGTGACGCAGGCTATCAACAGGCTTGTTGATACTTAAGAGGGGATGTAACGGCGGCGGCCCCGGGAGGGCCGCCGTTCAAGAAGCTCCAAGCACCTCCTATGCGCCGGATTTCTTTCGAGTCGAGATCTTCAAGGGCAGGTAGACGGGACACGTTCCCACTAGGCTGGTGGCAACGAACGCCATGGCGACAATGCCCAGAATGATCGCCGCGGTACCCGAAATCTGTCCGGCAAAGTAGAGGACGGCGACAAGCACCGCCAACGCGAACCGAACCGCTCGATCAATCGTTCCCATATTCTTCTGCATAATTAACTCCTATGCACAAGAATATATTAAAACATAGATATAGTGTCTCGATTTTTTTCGCTACCGGATTAAGCGACTGGAAGTAGAAAAATGTCCTGGAGCATGAAATCCGCAGGATGCTCTATCTGCTCGGGCATGCAGAGACTCAACGTCAGCGAGAATGCGTGCCTCAATGGCTCGTAACGTTCGTCCTCGATGGAAAGCTCAAAGTCAAAGGTTCGTTCTTGCTCTTGATCATTGGAAAGTTTGGCCACCGGCCAGAAACAGAAGGTTCCATAGGTGTCTCGGCTCACGACGTAGGGGTTCTCCCATCGCGGATCCATCATCGGGACCAGCGTGTCGTTGTAATAGAGAGAGACAGCCACATCGGATACCGGGGAGAAGTTCGATCCGTTGATTACTCGGCCTCGGATTGCCGGAAACGGGAACACCGGTCCTTTGGCGTCCCTTATCTGGCTCGTCGTCGGAGAATAGTAGTAGCGCCGAACCGTTGATATCCTCCGGAGACCTTCGTGGGCCAGGGTAGTGAGATCGACGAGCAGTTGCTGATCTTCTTTTAGCTCCTGACTGGTGTGGGCGATGCCCCGGGCGGAGCTGACGTACCGCGGAGGGACCCGGTTCAGGACAAAACAGATGGCGTCCTGCCGGCAGAGCTCGCTGGTGCAGATATTGCCGCCTGGCTTTGCCTTCATCGAGTCGATGACGTCATCGACTATCCGGGTGGCGAGATCTTCCATGATGTTATGGATATCGTGCATCGTCCGCCCCTTCGGGTGCCAGCTCAAAGAGCTCTTCCAGTGCGGCTACGCCGTCCCGGAAGTCGCGAACCGTCTCTTTGAGCGCAAAGTAGTTGAGGCCCGCGTAGTACACCTTGGAAAACATCGTCAGCGCCAGCTCTTCCTCTCCGCTCTCGATGGTCAGATAGCAACCGTACTCATAAGAGACGTGAAAAATATCCCCGATTCGCCGGCGAACATATTCACCGAAGCCGGGCGGAAACGAAAAGGTAAAGGCGAGCTCGAGAAACTTGCTGTCGCGATCGATGAACAAGCCACCCTGGAAGCCGTCGTCGCTCTCGAAGCCGGCGGAATACGTGTCCTCGAGCATCTCCGCCTCCTGGAGCTGATAGCCCAACTCCCGAAAGAGAATTCCGGTTCTCCGTATTCGCTCGCGCATCAGTCGTGAATACTTCATAAGGTGTCAGCCTGTAACCACAGTCTATACCGAATAAGCCTCTTCATCAACGCGCCATTTCCTGGGCCGTCGCCTCGAGAATCTCTTCCGGCTTCTTTACCGCGTCGGCTACGTCCGGCCGGAGCATCAACCGAACTCTCCGGAGTGTCCGGGTGAAATCCCGGACAACCTGCGGCGTAAAAACCGTCGCCGAGTCCGAGTAGTCAAGGGTCCGGTCCCCCGTTACGACCGGAAGGTTTACCTCGAACGAGATTGCCTCCGGGACGTCGAGGATTACTGCGTCGCTCCGACAATCAATTCCCGACTCCCGGGCGATTCGCCGGGCGATCGCCGCCTCGAGGGCCTCCCGCTGAGCAAGGTCCCCGAGATCTCCAAAGGAGTGGTCTTCGCTGAAAGGCAGATCCAACACCGGGTGGTAGAGATTACGGTTGTACACCCGCTCCACCAGATGAAACGGCGAAGACTCCTGGTCTCCGAACCGGGTAAAAAACTGCTCGTCGTCGAGGCCGTACAATTGGTCCGGGGTAATACCTCCTTCGGTCAATCCGAGGTAGACTGCCTTCTTTATCATCGCCGTTGCGACCCGGACCGTCCGATGCCAGTACACGGCCCGGTACATCAGATATTTCGAGAACAGGAGGCTTTCGACCGCCGAGACGCCGGTGGCGTCGATCGCGAGACCGAGGGAAGAATCCGGTACGATGCGGCTTAGGGCGAAGTCGATATCTTGAACGCCGTAGGGAACCCCGCAGAAATAGGCGTCCCGGTTCAGGTAGTCGAGCTTGTCCGGATCCAGAGCTCCGGAGAGGATGCGCCGGAAAAAGAGAACCTCGGCGTTTCCACCGGTGTCAAGGGTGTCGTCGACAATCGCCGCCACCACGTAGGGGTCCACCTTGAGACCCTCCCGAATCCGCTCGGCGAGATCCCCGGATTGAACCAACCGAGCCGTCAGAACCTCGTGCTCCTCTAGGGGCAGTTCCTTGAAGGAGTGGGCGTACGGGAAGTGCCCGACGTCGTGAAGGAGCGAGGCGCAGAGAAACGCCTTGATGCCTTCGAGGGAGAGCATAGGCAAATTGCTAAACCCCAAGAGCACTCGGACTATTCGTTTCGCCAAGTGAAAGACGCCGAAGCTGTGGTTGAGCCGGGTGTGGGTTGCCCCGGGGTAGACCAGAAAGGCGGGACCGAGTTGTTTGATTCGGGATAGCTGCCGGCACGGTTTGGTATCGATGATACGCAACAGCGGATCCGAAAGGTAAATATGCTTCCAGAGGGGGTCCCGTATCGGACGCCGGTAGTCCGCGTCGAGGTGAGAGATAAGATCGGACCGAGTCATTTCCACTAGTATACCCACCTTGCGCCCCATCGCACAGCGGGAAGTATCAACCACTTTGTTGATACATGAGCATCAAATCCCGGCGGGCGAAGCGCGGAATCCGGACCGAGGTGCCCGCCTGTCCCTTGCGCCACCGCACCGGCGGGGTGTCGAGCTCTCCGAGCCAGGCCTCCCGGATCGTCAGAGGAACAGCACACCCCCGGGGCGTGAGCCTCCGGAAGAAGAAAGATCGACGCACCGCGGCGATGGTGTCGCTATCGATCCCGGCCCACTGCGCGTGGACCCCGCCGAAGGGCTGCCGGACCCGATGCTCCCGTCGGACATTGTGATCCCAGGCAAAGATCCACGCCCGGTGCATCTGCATCACTGCATGACGCCCAATGGCGATGGTCTCTCGGGTGTGCTCCTTGAGCCGGTGCCGTATCAAGCGATCGATGTAGTTCACCGGGAACAGGGGATTGCCCATTGTCCGGGGAGCCTGGGATGAGATCCGCAGGTGCTTTAGGAGCTTAGCCTGCCGGAAGTGCCGGTAGACGGGATCGGTGTCGATCATCCTGCGGTAGAGCGGGTGCTCGTCGGTGTTGATGCGTGCCGGGAGGGGGATCGGGGGCCGGAGGTAGTCGGCTATCTCATGACCGATCAGAGAGATACTCCGACTGACCCCCCGGGGCCGGGGCCTCCAGCTAGCCCGCTTTGCCGCCATCCGCTCGCGTTGCTGGTCGGTCATCCGGCCTCCTCGGTGCATCACCGCGTGGCACATCGAAAGGACCATCTCGCCGGCGGGCTCGACGACGGTGGTAATGTCGCAGGGGTAGTCTTGAGAGGTGACACAGCTGCGCAGTCCGTCAAAGACGACCACCGGGCGCTCGGGTAGGTGATGAAGAAGGATGGTCTGGGCGGCCATCGCTTGGCGCCCGAGACGCAAAATCGCGTTGTGAACCGCCATCGGAGAGAAACCGTAGCGGCGAGCGATTTCCCGTTGACTGGCTCCGCCCATCAGGGAGTCGGTGACCGCCCGCAAGGGGAGGCGGCGCTTGGCGAAGTAGTGTACCGACTCGGTTTGATCGCCCATGGTCTTTCCGCAGACGCGGCAGCGGTAGCGCCGGACGATTCCGTGGGCGAGGGTCGCATAGCTTCCGAAGCGAACCCTCCAGTGACCCTGAGGGTGGTGATGCTGGGAGCAGCGGGGATTGGGACAAATTCTGGGTATCGGCATGAGATCCTCCGCATCTTACTACTGCGCCAGGATTCACCGTGATTCAATCAACAGGGTTGTTGATACTTCCTACTTCTTGCTAACGTCATCGTGTGGGACACAACGGAACGCTACTCTTAACCCTTGTGCTTCTTCTGTCTCTGCTGTTCGGCTGCACTCCCCGGGATACCCGGCAAGAGGGACCGGCCCCCGGCCCGAGCCCGGAGCAGGAAACCTCCACCGCTGAAGGGGCGCCGGCAGACGCCTCCGCCGGCGTGGATTCTCGGGGCCCCGGGGAGGGCGACCGGGAAGAGGGCGACACGGAGGAGGCACCCCCGGCGATCGAGGACGCATCCTCGGCTATCGTCTACCCCGATGGGGCGCTTCGGCGTATCTACCCCGAAGACTACCGGCTCGGGCCCATCGTCACTGCAGAAACAAGGGTGCCGGCGGTCGACATTGCCCGAAGGTTTCTCGGCGCCGTCGTTACCGGGGAGGTCCCGCCGGATCTCATTCTCGAGGAAAGCCGGTTTGTGGTATTAGAGACCATCAGCCGGGAAGGCTGGCCGGGGATCGACGGGTTTCGTCTCGGAGAGCCGATATCGGAAGCCGACGGTGCGGTCGCGCTTCCCGTCGTTCTTTTTTCCGGCGGGCGCCGGGGGGTAACGGAGGTTTTCATAGAATATGACGGCGAATCGTGGTATATTTCGGATATCCCGGTGTTCCCGGGGATGTTCGACCGGGATGACGGGGCCATTCGGCCGCAGGGGCTGTTTGATCCCCGGTCACCGCAACTCTAACGCAGGAATTGCGACGTGGCCAACGAAATCAAACGCATAGAGCGGGAGTTCATCTTCCAGAACCTCATCGAGCGCCAGTCTCCGGTGGAAATTCACTATCAGAACCACCGCCTCGGATACATGCTAAAGCGCTCGACGGAAGACCGCCTCTTCATGATCCCCCTTGTAAGCGACCCCCCGGAGATACCCGAAGGCGCCCTCCTGACGGTCTTCTTGAAGTTCCGGGGGCAGGTGATGACCTTCCGGACCAAGGTCCGGAGTTGGAATCCGGGAGAGCTGGCCGTCGAGCAGTCTCAGGTACTCTTTCGAGATCTTTCCCGCGGCTTCGAGCGAATTCTTCGTCCCCAGGGCATCTTGGTTTCCTTCGTCATGCAAGGGGAGCGGGTCCTCCTCGACTATCCAACCAGCGACATGTACGATCCGGTGGAACCTCCGGAGGAGGACCCCGGATTCGACCCGGAGCAGATCTCCGAGCTTCTCGGGGCGTTCCGTACTCGGGCTGAGGAATTCTCCGACGAAAACAGGATTGTGATGTTCCGGGAACGGACGCCCGAGAGCTATCAGGAGAACCTGGTCGCTCGGACCGGAAAGTTTTTGGTGGTTCCCGTGCCCGTCGAGCGAGCCAAGGAACTGCCCCTCCACATTCGGGATCGGGTTCTCATCCGGCAGGAGATCGTTGACCTCGAGCGGAGCGAGGGAGAGCAGATGCTCGACACCCTCGAAAAGATCGGCGGGATGGTCGATGACCTCGACGCCAAGAGCTTTGCCCGGGAGCTCTATTGCCCGGTCCTCTATCATCAATTCGTTATTGGATACCTCTACCTCTGCAAGCAGAAGGGAGACCCCGTCGATTTCCGGACCGGCGCCTACGATTTCCTCGGCCAGTTCGCCCGCATTCTCTCCTATTCCCTCGAGCGAAACGGCTACTTTAAGCCCGTCCCGGTGGAAGAGCAGTACACCGACACCGGGCTGATGGACATCAGCGGCTCCGGGCTCCTGTTTAGCCATACCCTCGACGGCCCGAGTATCAACCTCTACACCGAGTTGGAGTTGCGGATTCTCCTTGACGGCAAGGCTCTGCCGGTCCGGGGCCGGGTGATGCGTAAGTGGAAGGACTCTGCCCGGTCGTATTACGGAATACAGTTCGTGGATATGGCAACCGAACACATGGAGGCGCTCTTTGACCGTCTCTACGGCGAGCAGTACCGGGGCGAAGCAGATACCATCGGCCCTTCGGACTTCGCCGATCCGGATGAGGAACACTTCTCGCCGTAAGGCGGGGGCACGTAATGATCTGTCTTCTCGTAGAGCTGTCCGGCTATCGACAACTCCTACGCCTGCAACCGGAGCTCGTAAAGAGTGCCCAGCGGGACGTCCGTCGCCTCCTTGTGGAGCGAGGAGCCGACGAGAGTCTCCGTGAGGACGGCTACAGCCTCTTCTGCCTCGGCACCTCCGCCGGAGCGGAGCTCGGGCCTTTCGTCGAAGGCGTCTTTGATGTGCTCGAGTTGCTTCGTTCCCGGTCCGAATCTCTCGCCGGATTCAACCTGATCGTCGACCTGGTGGAGACGAACGATTCCGCCGCCACGCTATCAGACCTCCGGAGAAAACTCAGGGCGACGAGTCGGGATAACGAGTTGTGGGTCGGAAACAGCGCCTTAGAGACGCTTCGCAACTACCTTCGGTTCGAGACCACCGGGAGCTCTCGGCGGGTTACCGGTCGCAGAGACCAGGCGACCTCCCGCCTCGGGAGCTTCGAAGAGTTCGTCGCCGACGACCGGGCAATCGAGCAGGTCCTCTCGACCATCGACGACTGGCTTCTCGGCAGCGAGCGACCGGGGACCCTCATTATCGACGCCGAGGATATGGCGAGCGCGGTCGCAGGCGTTCGTGCGGCTCTCGGCAAGATCTACGGAACTGAGGCTCTTGTTATCGAGATCGGCCCCGCCGGAGACGACCTCCTCTTGGAGTCTCTCGTCCGGGCCCTGTCCGACCGACGGAGCCTCGGAGAGAAGGCCGTAATGAGCGTTTCGGAGTCCGCCGTATGGGAGCATCAAGAGGATTTACTTCGAGACCGGCTTACGGTCCCCGGGGGTGTCCGCCTGGGGGACCAGGCGCCGAGCGACCTGTGGCGAGCCTTCGGCACGGCCCTATCGAGCCGGATCCGTTCCGCTGCCGCCCGCCGCATTCTTCCGGCGGTCGTCTTTCCCAAAGCCGGGGAGCTTCATCCCCGGATTGCCGCCGGGATGTCCCGCCTCCTCGCCGACCTCCCGGTGGGGTGTGACGTGCTTCGGGTCGTTATTCACGGCCGCGATGGACGAGAGGCACTCTCTCCCTTCCTCCTAGCGGCCCCGGTGCGGACCCTTCGCTTCGACGATCTCGATCTCGACAGCTTTGCCTCCCGGGCGGACCTCTTTCTCTCGGATTCTGCAAAGCGGAAGGTCCGCCTATCCCAAGGGCTCCGGGACACCAAAGGGAGACCCGCCGCAGCCTTCTATCACTTTCTCGTTCTCCAGGATAGCCGGGATCTTGGTCTCAAAACGCGTCCGGATGATCTAAAGGTTCCCTCCGACTATCGAGACGCCTCGCAAATTCTCACGAGCCTCGCCTCGGAGACGAAGGAGCATCTCTGGGCCTTCCTTGTTTGTGACGGCCGATTGCCCGTGGAGTTGATTATGGAGACCCTCGAGAGCATCGGTCACAACCGTCATCGTCTTTCGGCTTCGATCGAGAACCTCAGGCGGCTTGGCTTTCTCGAAACCGGAGACTACCCGAAGGCGCGCCTGGGGCCTCTGAACGCGGTCCTAAAACGACAGATTTACTCCGAAAGCGCTCTTTTGGAAGAGCGGATCGCCGCCCGGCTCATCGAAGAGGCTCTTCGCGGCGCCCTGGTACCGACGCCTCACTTGCTGCCGATCGTGCTCCAGGGCGGCAACATGGCCGAGTTGCTCCGCTTCTTTTGCGAGCTGGTGCACCGCTTGATCGAGGTTCGGGACCTGGCGATGGCGGAGCGACTCGTGTACAAGCACGTTCCTCTGACAAAGTCCGCCCGGCAGAGTGGTCTCTTTCAGGATCTCGAGGCCGTTCTCTACGGGGTTCGGTTGCGACTCTCAGTGGCAAAGCAGGATTGGAAGACGGCGACCGCTCTGTGGAACAGCAGGCAACAGCTGTCGGGGTCCGAATTCTACCGCGGTCTATTCTCACTACAGCTCGGCCGCTACGCCCTGTCCCAGCGGCAGACATCGGGCGCAGAGAGCTACGTAAAGCGTGCGATGGTCGATCTTCAGGAATCAGATCCGAACTGGACGAATAGCGCTTCTATCGATTTTGGGAGCGTTCTCTTGGCGCGGCACAAGCTATCCGACGCCCGGGAGTACTTCGTGATGGCCCGGCCGAGGAATCCGACTCAGCGGACTACCTACAACTACCTCCGCAGCATCTTCATGGAAGCCATCGCCCTCTTTCTCCGGGGAGTCTTCTCGCAGGTGTTGACCTACGTAGAGCAGTTGATCGAGGCGACCGAAAAACAGGCTATGCGCTCCTGGAGCGCCTTTGCTCGGTTTCTCCACGCCCGGGTTTTGATCGAGCTCGGGCAATACGCCGACGCTCAGGACGTCTTGGAAGTGACGCTTTCCATCGGCCGGGCATATAACCTCGAAGAGGTTCTGACGATCGCAAAGACCTGGCTGGCCCGGGCTCAGACGTTGCAGGGGCACCATAGCGAAGCCTTGGCGATACTCACCGACCTGCCGGAGACGCCGGAGCACGATTACTTCTTAGCGGATCTCTACTTCCAGTCGGGAGCCTATCGCCAAAGCCTGGAGCTACTCGACCGGGTCCTTCTGACCGCCCGGAGCGAAGCGCCGGTGTCGCCGGAGGTAGTGGACTGGTCGAGCGGATACGCCTCCCTCGAAGACCGGGTATTCGGTCTCTCCCAAGGGGAGCCCGTTCTCTACTGGCTTGCCCGGTCCCTCCGGGGGCTCGTGCTGCATCGAACCGGCGAGACGGCCGAGGCTATTGCAGACCTTCACGACCTCACCCGGAGCTCGGACATCTCTCCGGAAGACCCTTACAACAGTCGCTACTTCTTTATTTACGGCTCCGTTCTTCCGGAGCAGCGGTCACCCGAGGTGGACGACTTTCTTACCGTCCTGGGGAAAGCGGTCAAGTATTTCCAAGAGCGCAATAGCCGCATCGATATCTACCAGCAGAAGATCTCTTTTATGCGGAACAACGTTTGGAATCGGGAGCTCATAGAGGCAGCCCAAGCGCATAACCTGTTGTGAGGCGCGGGCTGTAGACGCGCGTTACACGCGCGTTACAACGTTGACATTTCGTAGGCGCTTTTGTATCGTTTCGTCCTATCCACGGTGGCGTAGCTCAGTCGGTAGAGCAAGCGGCTCATATCCGCTCGGTCAGGGGTTCAAGTCCCTTCGCCACTA
>CAYPUT010000055.1:0-17032 GCA_964413945.1 uncultured Spirochaetaceae bacterium | reverse complement strand
CTGGGCGAAGAGGGCCGCCGAAGGGTTAGTGCTCCCGGCGGCGCTAATGCCGATCGTGTAGAAGTTCTTGAGGGCCGCGGCGGCCTCGACTCCGACGAGGTCCGTCGAGGTGGCTAGGTGATAGTACGGCGTTCGAAGGAGCCCCGCGACGCGGTCCAAAAAGCCGGCATCCGGGCCCCCGAGGACGACGCTCGAATGACGCCTCTCGGCGAGCTCTCCGGCTATGCAGGGGCCGCCGACGGCGCCGACCGCCGGGCCGGCGACTCCCGACGCCTCGAGAAACTCGGTAACGAGATGGGGAAAAGGCCTCAGTTCCGCGTCCGAGATATCAAGGCCCTTGGTTAACATGACGATTGGGGGGCAGGGGATAGGACCCCTGGTGCCCGCCGCCGCCAAAGCGCCGGCTATCGTCTCCGCGGCCCACCGGACTCCCGGGGAGCTGACGCCGATTACCAGAAGATCCTGCCCCTCGGCGAGAAGACTTTCGAGCTCTTCTGTATGATGCGCCGACACCGACGGCGGCACGGGGGTCGGCAACCGGGGGTGGCGTCCTTCGGTACGCAGCAGATCCACCTCGTCCCGGTCGAGATGGGTGCCGACGATGTCGACCCGGCCGCCGGCGTCGCAGAGCGGGTAGGAGAAGGCGGTTCCCATTACACCGGCCCCGAGAATGATCGTTCGCTTCATGGTGAGACTCCGGAGGGATCATACTACATTTCGCTTGACGTCGGGGGAACTCGAAGATAGAATACTTAGTGCGTTAAGGTTTCGATGACCCTTGCTTTGGGCTGTCGCCGATTGGCGGTGCCACGGTTCGGACCTTGGGCCGCCGGCGGGCGGTTGCGGAAATCGGTTTGTTGTCATACAATACTACAACGCGAAACTGTGTAATGGAGGAAACGTAGTGCATAACGCATGGAAGGAAATTAAGAAGCTCAGCAGCAACACCGAGATCTGGTGGGATTCGTCCCCGGTTGTCTGGCCGAACTTCAAGGAGAATATGAAAGGTAACCTGGGCCTGAGCCAGGAGGAGATGAAGTGGCTCGAGAACGAGCTCGGCGAGATGTTCTTCGACGCCCCGGTGGACAAGTGGGTCTTCGACGGCTGCACCACCAATCCGCCCCTTTCCTGGGCCGTTCTGAAGGAACGCAAGGCCGAGTGGGCGGATATCATCAAGAAAGTCCGGAAAGGGTACAAGGGCCGGTCAAAGTACGGGCTCTTCCGTCATGTGTACGCGGAAGTGGTCCGGGCCGGCGCCGAGAAGTTCCTGCCGCTCTTTGAGGCCTCCGACGGAAAGTACGGCCATATCTCCGCCCAGGTCGACCCGCTTCTGATGAACAACGAGCCGGAAATGAAGGAGATGGCCGACGAGCTGTCTGAGATCTCTCCGAACGTGATGATTAAGATTCCCGGCTCCACCCGGGGTATCCCGATCTTTAAGTATCTGGCCTCGAAGGGCATCGCTACGAATGCGACGGCTGTCTTTACCCTCTCTCAGATGCTCGCCGTGGGGCAGATGGTGGCCGAGGGCCGCAAGGCCCACCTGGCCGGCACCGACAAGCCGCGCCACGGCTGGCGGGCGGTCTGCACCCACATGAACGGCCGCCTGGAGGATTCCAAGGCCTTCCGGGGTGTCATCGACAAGAACAACATGGCCATTGACGCCTTCGAGCTCCGGACCGCTTCGGAAGTCGTCTGCAAGAAAGCTGCGCAACTCTACAAGGAGCGGGAGATGCCGATCAAGGTGCTTACCTGCTCCGCCCGGAAGCACGTCAACGAGGCCGGCGAGATTGTCTATCCCCATATCGAAATGTTCGCCGGGGGCGACCTGGTCTACACCGTTCCGCCGTCGGTTATCGGGGACGTCTTGGTCCACTATCGCAACAAAGAGATCAAATCCAACTGGGACAACGCACCCGACGAGAAGATCGTCGCGAAGCTGAACCAGATCGACTACTTCCGCCGGTCCGCCGACGAGGATGGATTCGCCGTCGAAGAGTTCGACGAGATTACCTCGATGGTTGAAAACATGGACTCCTTCCAGAAGGCGTTCCGGGAGATGATCGACTACGTTGGGAGCTTCCTCTAGACCGCTACACGGCGTTTTTGTATCTCTGGTAACGCCCTTCGTCGAGGAGTCCGTCTCGAAAGAGGCGCTCCTCGGCAACCTAGAAGCCCTGAGCCGGACACCGGTTCGGGGCTTTCTTGTTCTCGGGGGAAACGGGGAGTACATGGCGCTGTCGACGGAGGAGCAGGACGCGGTCCTTACCGCGGTCCTCGCCTACTTCCGGGGGAGCGGAAGAACTGTGATCTGCGGTGTCGCCTACGAATCCACTTACCTGACCATCGAGCGCTGCAAGACGGTGGCCGACCTCGGTGGGGACACGGTGCGCGTTTTGCCGCCCCACTACTTCGCCTCCCGGATGAACGACGAAATCCTTATACGCTTCTACGAAGAGGTCGCCGAAGCTGTTTCGCTGCCGATTCTACTCTACAATGTGCCGAAGCTTACCGGCGGGGTGAGCCTCTCTCCCGAGGCGGTTACCCTTCTAGCGGAGCACCCGCGGATCGTCGGGATAAAGGACTCCTCCGAAGGGGGCATCTACGGCTACCTTTCCGGGACCGCAGGGAACGAAAGCTTCGACGTCATCGCCGGGTCGATTACCACCTTTCTCCCAGCTCTGTTAGCCGGCGGTGTCGGCGCGGACATGTCGATTGCCAATTACCTCCCCGGCCGCTGTTGCGAGCTTCAAGGAGCCTTCGAGGCGGGGGATCTGGAGCGGGCGAGGCGGTTGCACCTGTCGCTGACCCGGATTAATCGTCTGGTCTCCGGAGACTACGGTGTCCCCGGGGTAAAGGCCGCGATGGAGCTGATGGGTTTTGCCGGCGGTGCACCCCGGCGCCCCTTCGTACCGCTGGACTCCCCGGGCCGGGGAGCTGTGCGACGGGTGTTGGAGGAAGAGGGGTTTCTTGTCTAAGTATTCGCTTCTATACCTTCTGGTAAATTTCGACCACTACGTTGTCGGGTCCCATGAAGTAGGTGATCTTCGGTCCGTTGTCTCGCGTTACCATGGGCGGCGCAAAGAATTCGTACCCCTCGGCCTTTATTCGTTCGTAGGCGGCGTCTACGTCGTCGACGGAAAAAGCGATGTGGATCAGCCCCACCTCGTTCTGCTTTTGATGGATACAGGGATCTTCTTTCTTCCCGATGTATTCGATCAGCTCAACTCGAAAGTCACCTTTCTTTAGCATACACACCGAGATTTCGGCATCCGGGACATTGACGACCCTGCTGATCCGTTCGCCCTGGTGGTGCGAGCGGAACTCCTCCTCCATCTCCATCAGATCTCGGTAGAATTCAATTGACTTCTCCATATCCTTTACGCTGACACCAACGTGGATAAAGTCCTTTACCATCGTTACGCTCCTTCTTAACGCACTAATAAAACACCGACTGCCTCCGGGCGGCCCGACGGATCCCGCGCGCGAGGAGGGACCGTAGACCTTGGATAGTCCGCGTAGTCGTCCCTCCACATCATTCGAAGCGAGGTTCACTCACTGTTGGATAAGTACTTAACGCACGAAGTGTACGCGACTATCGGCGAGTTGTCAACGTTTATCGTTCTGAGGGATTCGGCTACCCGAGGACACCTTACGCGTCGGGCCCGGTCTGGGAGGCCTGCGTTGCATGGACGGTGAAACTGTACTTATCACCCCGGTAGATCGACTTCTCCATCTCCAAAATGATCTCCCGTCCGCAAAAGGTCACTCCGTCAACCAAGAGTCCGGGAATAGGTTTGTGGACGTTGAAGAACCCGTCGACGCCGGACTCGACCATAAAAGCGCTGAGCATCTGTCGAATTTCCGTGAGCTCAATGCCGAACTGGTTCTCGTAGATGTCGTAGAGGGATCCTTCGATGCTCATCTTTTCTATACCCGGGCAGAGAGCCAAGGAAATGTATCGTGCCTCGAGCATCATCGGGGTATCGTCGGCGAAGCGAAGTCTTTGAACTTTAAATACCGGTCCTGGCATGGAATAGCGGCGGCCGTTTATGAGGGCAGAGTAGCCGTCTGCGACTATTCCTTGATAGAGCGTCTTCGTCGAGGGGACATAGCCGGCTTCGATCATGTTCTTGGTAAAGCTCAGGATGCGGTCTATAGAACGAACAACCGCCTTCTTTCTTACGTACGTTCCCTTCGCCTTTACCTTGACGACCCAGCCGCCCATTTCAAGCTCTTGAATCGCTTTCCGAGCTGTGGTGTTGCTAACGCCGTAGCTCTCGATAATCTGGTTTTCCGAGGGGATCTTCATACCCGGCCTCAGATCGCCGTGCTTAATCGAATCGATAATTTCCTGGGCGATTGCGTAGTATTTCGGTAGATGTGAGCCCATCGGCATTCGGCCTTCTGCCGTGTCAATCATCAGTAGTAGATCCGCCTTAGTTTACCTTTGTCATAAGTAAACAGTATCCCTGTATTCGCGAGCTGTCAAACGAAATAGCAACCTCAGTGCACTATGTATTCGCGCCTTAGCCTGAGCGGACTTCGCGGTGTCTTGGGAGGCCTGGACGGCCACGATTCTCTATCCGGCAGAATTTTCGTTGACAGCTCAGCAGAACCGTGTGAGAATTGTGTTACTTAGTGCGTGAAGCTAAGCGCAGTTGGGAAAGTGAGGGGTAATGCAGGCACTCGTTAAGACGCAGACCGGTGCGGGTTTCATGGAGCTTCGGGAAGTCCCCGATCCGTCGATTGGCCCCCGGGACGTTATGATCAGGGTTAAGACCGCAGGGATATGCGGTACCGATCTGCATATTCGAAGCGGGGGCTTCTACAGTATTCCGCCGGTTATCGTTGGTCATGAGTTTGCCGGGGAGATTGTCGAGGTCGGGCGGGAGGTCCAATCCTTTACGGTTGGAGATAGGGTTGTTGCCGAGCCGCACCGCGGTGGTTGCGGTACCTGCCGCTATTGCCTTACCGGCCACGTGGAAGTCTGTAGCCGGAAACGAGCGATAGGCTACAAGGCCGACGGCATATTCGCCCCCCTGACGAGTCTTCCCGAGACATCACTCCATAGAATACCGGACAACGTTTCCTTCGAGCATGCGGCTCTTTCGGAGCCTATGGCGGTATGCGTAAAGGCGGTGCTCGAGCGCAGTGCCGTGGAGCCCCAGGACTTCGTCGTTGTCTTGGGCTGTGGACCGATCGGGCTTCTATCTGCCGCGGTCGCGAAGGCTCAGGGTGCTAGGGCGGTCATGATCACGGGTACCGACCGTGACGAGGCAATGCGGCTTCCCGCCGCGAGGGCGATGGGGATCGATTATGCCATTAACGTCCAGAAAGAGGATGCGGCAGAGAGGGTTCGGGAGTTGACCGACGGCGGCGGTGCGGATCTGGTTGTCGAGGCTAGCGGTGCGGAGCCGGCGATACAGCAAGCCATTCAGATGGTCCGGATCGACGGGCGGATTACCGGACTGGGGATAACCGGACGAGAGACCGTGGCGGTCCCCTACGATGATGCCCTGAAGAAGACGGTCCACTTCGAATGGAGCCTCAGCTCCACCTGGACGAGTTGGGTTCGAACTCTTCAGCTCTTGGCAAGCGGCAGAATAGATGTGTCCCCGATTATCACGACGACCATGCCTCTCGAGCAATGGGAGGAGGCTTTTGACCTCCTCGAAAAGCAAGAGGCCATAAAAATATTGTTGATTCCCTAGCGGTCGGGAATAGGGAGGAGTGCGGGTGAGCGACAAGATTGTATTGGGTGTAGACAGCAGCACGAGCGCCACGAAGGTAATCGCATTTACCGCGGAGGGACACACTTTGGCCGAGGGTGCCAACCGGTATCCTCTGTACAGCGAGCATCCTTCGTGGGTAGAGCAGGATCCGGAAGACTGGTGGACGGCATTTACGGCAGGATGTAAGACGGTAACGGGAAGCGCCGACGTGGATATCAAGAAGATCGGCGGTATCGGACTTACCCACCAGCGGTTTACCTTCGTCCCGGTGGACAAGGATATCCGGCCGCTTCGCCGGGCAATTCTCTGGAACGACATCCGCTGCTCCAAAGAGGCGGAGTTCGCCCGCAAGACGCTCGGGGCCGGGAAGATCTTCGAGCGGACCGGCTACCCTCCCGGACAGTGGACGCTTTACAAGGCGCTCTGGCTCAAGAACAACGAGCCGGAAGTGTACGAAAAGACATACAAGCTGGTATTGGTTCAGGATTACCTGATTTACCGCCTTACCGGAAACCTGGTTACCCTATCCGGTGCCGCAACCATGTCGGGTGCCCTCGACATTACCGAGCCAACCAAGTGGGCCTATGACGTGATCGAAGGCATTGGTGTCCGGAAGGACATTTGGATCGAGCCGATTTTGGAGGGCGGTGTTGTGGCTGGGAGCGTCACCAAGAAGGCGGCTGAAGAGACCGGTTTGCCGGAGGGGCTTCCTGTGGTGACCGGAGCCGGGGACCAACCCTGCGGTACTCTCGGGGCCGGCGTGACCCAGCCGGGAGAAATCGCCATAAACGGCGGTACCTCCTGCACCAACGAGTTCGTCTCCGATGGCGTGCCTAAACGGGACAAGCAGAACTACTTCATCGAGATTAGTCCGACCGGGGATTACCTGGTCGAGAACTACATCCCGAGTGGCGGGTCGGCCCTGATGAACTGGTACAAGGATAACTTCGGACACTGGGAATGCGACCACGCCGAGAAAAACGGCAGCAATGTGTACGACATCATCTACAACCAAGCCGGTGAAACCCCACCGGGAAACTACGGGGCCATGTTGGTTCCCTACTTCCAGGGAGCGAATGGTCCCTTCTGGGACCTAAACGCCCGGGGTATCTTTCTCGGCCTGAACAACATGACGGGTCGACCCCAGATGGTGCGAGCGATCATGGAAGGGCTCGCCTACGAGTCCCTCCGGGAAGCGGAGCTCATGGAGGAAGGAACCGGCACCAAGGTCGAGCGCATCATGATGTACGGTGGCTCGGCAAAGAGCGACTACTGGAATCAGACCTTCAGCGACGTCTTCAACCGACCCTTGAGCGTACCGCACACGGCGGAGACCACATCCCTTGGCGCCGCCATTAGCGCGGCGGTGGCGACGGGTCTCTTCGGCGATTTTAAGTCGTGCGTCAAGAACATGGTGACCGTCGAGCGGGACTACAAGCCGATAACGGCCAACGCAGTGAAGTACGAGCAGTTTTACCGGAACGTGTATCTGAAGATCTACGATCGCGTCGGAGACCTTATGTCGGAGATCGCAACCATAAACGAACAGGATGATTAGCGAATGAATCGACTCAGTCACACCCAAGGATTGGGCAGATGGGCATAGTGTTAGACGGCGTTTCCAAATCATTCCAGGGAGAACCGCTGGTCAAGAACATCTCCCTGGAGGTGAACGACGGCGATTTCTCCACCCTACTGGGGCAGACCGGCGCCGGAAAGACCACGCTCTTGCGGATTATGTCGGGCATCGAGAGGCCGGATAGCGGCAGAGTGATCGTCGACGGTCTCGACGTTACCGGCGTCCAGGTACGAAAACGTGACGTCGCAATGGTCTACCAGCAGTTCATCAACTACCCGTCCATGACGGTCTACGAGAACATCGCCTCTCCCTTGCGGGTATCCAAGACCAAGCTCTCCGAGTCGGAGATCGACACCAAGGTACGAAGCGTCGCGGAGCTTCTGAATATCGGCCACGTCTTGACCCACTATCCGCAGGAGGTGTCCGGGGGCCAGCAGCAGCGAACGGCAATAGCCCGGGCGCTGGTCAAGGAAGCCTCATTGATTCTCCTCGACGAGCCCCTTGCCAACCTGGACTACAAGCTCCGGGAAGAGCTCCGGGGAGAGTTGAAGCGGGTCTTTAGAGAACGAAAAGGTGCCATCGTCTACGCGACTCCCGAGCCGATCGACGCCTTGGCGATGGGTAGCCACGTCGGGATGATGCACCAGGGAGACTTGCTTCAGTACGGGCCCGTGGAAGAGGTCTATAAGAACCCTCTTACCGTCGAAGTCGGCGAGTACTTCAGCTATCCGACCATGAATATGGTTCCGGTTCGGGTTGTACGTCTTAACGGCCGGGTGACTCTCTCTGCCTCCGAAGAGCTGGAGGCGACCTTCCCGGTTGGAAAGGTCGACCCGGCCAAGGATCATTATCTCCTCGGTATCCACGCTTACCTGTTTAGCACAACGCCTCAGCACCGCGACGCCATTCCTATCAAGGCGGTCGTCGAGCTCGCGGAGGTAGTGGGGTCGGATACCGAGCTCCACGTGGACCACCGGGGTATAAAGCTTGTGGTTTTGATGCAGGAAATCGTCCGGTACCAGATCGGCGACACGGTCGATCTCTTTCTCGATACCCGGGAGTGCTTCGTCTATGACCAAGAGACTCGGCGGCTGGTAGCAAAGGCCGAATGACCTTAGGGAGGTTTGGAATAGATCAATGGCCAGGATAGAGCTCAACAACCTGTACCACAAATACGATCAGGGACCTATCAAAAAAAGGAAGCGAAACCAACCGGTGGACGCCGACTCCTTCGCGTTGCAGCACCTCGACCTCGTATGGGAAGACGGCAGCGCGAACGCGCTTCTTGGGCCCAGCGGATGCGGCAAGACGACGCTTCTCAACATTATTTCGGGCCTCCTTACTCCGACCGGGGGACAGGTGCTCTTCGACGGAGAGGACGTTACCAACAAACCCTGCGAAGACCGGCGAATTGCCCAGGTTTTTCAGTTTCCCGTCGTCTACGACTCGATGAACGTCTACGGAAACTTGGCTTTCCCCCTTAAGAACGACGGAATGCCCGAGGCGAACATCAAGGAACGGGTCCGAGAGATCGCGGAGATCCTCGAGATCGATCACTTACTGAATACCGGAATTGGAAGACTGACCGGTGCGGATAAGCAGCGCGTTGCCTTGGGGCGCGGGCTGGTTCGGCCGAAGCCGGCGGCGGTGCTTCTCGACGAGCCCTTGACGGTCATAGACCCGAAACAGCAGTGGGGGCTTCGCAGGAAGCTGCGGCAGGTGCAGCAGCAACTCGGCATTACGATGATCTACGTTACCCACGACCAGCACGAAGCGCTGACCTTTGCCGACCAGGTAACCGTGATGAGCGCCGGCAACGTCGTTCAGATGGCTTCTCCCGAGGAGCTTCATAACGAGCCTGCGACACCCTTCGTCGGATACTTTATCGGCAGCCCCGGTATGAATGTCGTCGAGTGCGAGCTCGCCGGAGGCTCCTTTCAGGCGGGTCCGGTCTCCGTTCCAATATCTAAAGGATTGCAGCAGAAGGTCGAAGCGCACAGCGGGCCCTATCAAGTCGGTGTCCGTCCGGAAAATCTCGAGGTCTCGACCGCTAAGCAATCAGATTCCAACGCGTTCAAGGTGCTCACCGTCGAGAATAACGGGGCTTACAAGATTGTGACCCTCGAAGAATCCGGCGTCCGCCTAAAGGCCCGGGTGGGGGAATCGGCCGGTGTCTCGGAGGACGATCAGGTCTGGGTGCGGATTCCGGAACAGCACCTCAAGGTCTTTAAAGATGACAGGAGGATCGACGTATGAAAAACCGCGCCTGGCTTTTTCTGGTGCCGACCCTAATCCTGGTGTCGATTAACGCGTTCATCCCCTTGATGACGGTTGTCAATTACTCGGTGCATTACATCTTCTCGGGATCGATACCAACCTTCGTAGGCTTCGAAAACTACATCGCCGTTCTCAACGATCCCTTTTTCCACAGCGCCTTAAAGAATCAGTTGCTTCTGAGCTTTCTTATTCTGATCGTCGAGATCCCCCTGGGTATTCTTGTCGCCTCGGCTATGCCGCGAAAAGGTGCTGCGGTCGCCATCTGCCTGGTGCTTCTCGGTATTCCGCTTCTGATTCCCTTCAACGTCGTTGGGATAATCTGGCGGCTCTTTACCCAGGACAACATCGGCGTTATCCCTCAGCTCCTCGCCTGGTTCGGCTACCAGTACAACGTCGCCCTCGATCCGTTTGACGCCCCGGCGACCATCTTCGTTGCCGACGTCTGGCACTGGACACCTCTGGTCACCCTCTTGGCCTACGCCGGAATGCAGGCCATCCCGGATGCCTTTTATCAGGCGGCCCGGATAGATGGCGCGAGCTCCTGGAAGACCTTTCGTTACGTTACCCTGCCGAAGTTGCGGAACGTTCTGTTGATAGGCGTTCTCCTCCGCTTCATGGACTCCTTCAAGATATACGACGAGCCTTTGAGCCTTACCGGCGGGGGTCCCGGTACGTCGACGACGTACCTCAACCTCTTCGTCGCCCGGAAAGCGGAGTCCTACGAGCTCGGTTACGCCGGTGCTGTCTCGATCGTGTATCTGCTGATAGTTCTGATTATGAGCTACCTGTTCTTCCAGATATTGACCCGCGTCGGAAAAGGAGGGGCCGAGTAATGGCACCAGACGTTTATCTTGTAAAGGCCCGAAAGAAACGGCGTAGAGCCGTGCAGACACGAACAGTCTTCTTGATCGTCTATTTCATCTTTCTGTTTCTTCCCATCTACTGGATGATCAACACCTCGCTAAAGTTCGACGCGGAGATCTTGAGCGACCTCACCTGGTTTCCCCGGCGAGTTACCTTTGGAAACTACGTGGAGATTTTTACCTCCGCGGCGTGGCGGTCGAGTTTCGTGAACTCCCTGCTCTACGTCTTTATGAATGTGATCATTACCCTGATCGCCGCGGTTCCGGGGGCCTACGCCTTCTCCCGGTGGAACTTTATGGGCGACAAGCACCTGTTTTTCTGGCTCTTGACGAACCGGATGGCGCCGGCCGCCGTGTTTATCGTTCCTTTTGTCCAGCTCTATTCGACGCTTCAGCTCTTTGACACCCACGTCGGCGTCGCGCTGGCCCACTGTCTCTTTAACATACCCCTGGCAATCTGGATCCTCGAGGGATTCATGTCCGGGATCCCCAAGGAAATAGACGAGACCGCCTTTATCGACGGCTACAGCTTTGCCCGCTTCTTCCGCAAGGTCTTCTTTCCCCTTGTGGCGCCGGGGATCGGTGTTACGGCGTTTTTCGCCTTCACCTTCTCCTGGGTGGAGCTGATTCTGGCGAAGGCTCTGACGGTGACCAACGCGAAACCGGTGGTGGTGCAGCTATCCGTCGGCATCGGCGCCGAAGGCGTCAAATGGGGGCTTATGGCAGCCGCAGGCGTCTTGACCATCATACCCGGTGCGATCGTCGTTTACTTCGTTCGCAACTATATGGCGAAGGGATTCGCCCTCGGGAGGGTCTAGAAGATGTTTGGATGGATGTACTGGACCTGGCAGACGGGACTCTTCTTCCTGCTCCTCTTTGGTGCTATCGCGGCCATCGGTGTTACGGCGCGCTTCTCTCCGGACCACGGCCGCAAAGGGTTCCTGCCCATTCCCACGACCCGAGGCGATCGCCTCTTTCTCGGAGTCGTCTTCGGTTGCGTGATTCTGCTCTTATGGCTTGCGTTTTTCGGTACGGCCTTTGTGTCGATTGGTTTGCTTTTGGCCGGCATCTGGTTCTTGGTGGAGTTTGTCTGGGGATAGCTGGTAGCCGATACGGTGACGCGTGGCCGTCGGACCAGTTCGAATACATCGAGGTCGTTGACCCCGAATAATCCACAGAGGAGGGTTATTATGAGAAGAATACTTCTCGCAGTACTCGTTCTAGCATTGCTTACGAGTGTGAGCCTCGTTTTCGCCGGTGGCGAAGGCGAAGCTGCTGAAGTCGAAATCGACATGGCGGTCATCGACAAATGGGTCGATGAGTTCCAACCGTCGGTTCTCACCAGAGAGGAGCAACGGGCGGAGCTTATCTGGTTTGCCGAGGCCGCGGCACCCCTTCGGGGTACGGAGATCAAATCGACGGCCGAGGGTATCCGAACCCATTACTGGGAATCCGAGGTGCTCGCCGAGGCCTTCGAAGAGATTACCGGTATTAAGGTTACCCACGATGTTATCGGTGAGGGAGAGCTCGTCGACCGCATCCAGCGTCAGATCCAAACGGGGCGGAAGCTCTACGACATCTACGTCAACGATACCGACCTTATTGGGATGCACTATCGGGCGAACAGCGCCCTGAACCTGACGGAGTACATGGCGGGTGAAGGTGCCCAATACACGAACCCCGGTCTGGACCTCGACGATTTCTTCGGTCTGGAACAGGGTGTGGACTACGAGGGTAACCTGCTTCAGCTGCCGGACCAACAGTTCGCGATTCTCTACTGGTTCCGCCACGACTGGTTTACCGACCCGGACCTGATGGCCCGTTTCCGCGATGAGTACGGTTACGAGCTTGGTGTACCCCAAAACTGGGCCGCCTACGGCGACATCGCCGAGTTCTTTACCGAAAAGGTCCGGACCATCGACGGCGTCCGTGTCTACGGGCATATGGACTACGGCAAGAAGTCGCCCTCCCTCGGGTGGCGGATTTCCGACGCCTGGCTTGCCATCGGCGGTATGGGGGACACCGGTCTTCCCAACGGAATGCCCGTCGACGACTGGGGTATTCGCGTAGAGGACGGTGTTCCCGTCGGCGCATCGGTTCAGCGCGGTGGTGCGCTAAACGGCCCCGCGGCGGTGTACGCGATTACGACCTACGTCGATTGGATGAAGAAGTATGCAGACCCGGCCGCCCTGTCGATGACGTGGTCGGAAGAAGGCCCGGTCCCGGGCCAGGGACATGTCGCCCAGACTTACTACATGTGCCTAACCTGGCTCTCGGACCCCGTCTTTAGCGCCCCGGGTAGCTCGGTTGTCGGCGACGACGGCGTACCTCTCTGGCGCGTCGCTCCTCAGCCCCATGGTCGCTACTGGCAGGAAGGCCAGAAGGTCGGCTACCAAGACACCGGCGCCTGGACGATTCCGCAGGACACGGTAACCGGAAAGCACCGCCACGCCGCATGGCTCTGGGCCCAGTTCGCCGTTTCCAAGACGGTCGACTTGGCGAAGTTCCTCGAAGGTAGAACGCCCGTGCGTACCTCGACGGTGTGGGCGCCGGAGGTGGACGAGGTTATGGACAAGTTCGGTGGCGTTATCGAGTTTTATCGCTCCGACCAGTCCAAGCTCTACACCGGAACGGGTCTAAACGTCCCTCACTATCCGCTTATGGCGGAGCAGTGGTGGCAGAATATCTCCCAGATTATTACCGGAGAGGTTACGCCGCAGCAGGGTATGGACAATTTGGCATTCGCCCTCGACGACATCATGGGCAAGCTGAACATGCACGACCATTCGCCGGAGCTAAACCCTGCGAGCAGTCCTTCGCAGTGGCTCGGGAGAACCGCTTCCGACGGTACCCTCCTGGCTCCGAAGGCGGAGATCCGCGGAGAGGACGAGCCGAGGACGGTACCCTACGAGGAGGCCATTAGAAGCTGGACACCGCTCCACTAGAGCTGCCTGGCTATCTCGGAGTAACTCAAAATCAAGAGACCCGGGCGTCACGCGCGCCCGGGTCGTTTTGGCATTAGGCGAGGAAGGAGGAACAAGTGAGAGTCAGAGCGAGGCGAGGCGGTGGGCGGCTTGGGCTGTTGCTGGGGGGGCTCGTCGTCGCGCTCTCGATGGGGTGCGCCGGCGGTGAGGCCGTGCCTCCGGGGCTCGATGAGGGCGTTTACGCCGCCCTTGAGACCGAGAAGGGCACCATACTCCTCGAGCTTGCTTACGACGAAGCCCCGATGACGGTAATGAACTTCGTCGGGCTCGCAGAAGGTTTCCTCGATGCCGCCGCCGATAAGCCGTTCTACGACGGGCTAACCTTCCATCGCGTCGAAGAAGAGCTGGTTATTCAGGGGGGAGATCCCACCGGATCCGGCACGGGGGGGCCCGGTTACATAATCCCCGACGAGTTTTCTCAGAACCTGAGCCATGGCGTTGCCGGGGTAGTCTCCATGGCAAACGTGGGACCCGACACAAACGGAAGTCAGTTCTTTCTTACGATGGCCCCGATGCCTTTTCTCGACGGAAAGCACTCGGTTTTTGGCCGGATCGTCGAGGGGATGGACGTCGTTCGGTCGATAAAGCCCGGGGACACGATCGAAGAGGTGGGAATCTACCGTGTCGGGGCGCAGGCGAAGGCCTTCGAAGCCTCCCAGGAGGCCTTCGATCGCTTGGTTGAGGGCGCCTGGGAGGAAAGTGACCGGCGTCGGAAGGCGGCGGCAGAGGTGGTCGCCCGGGAGATCCGGCGCGTCGTCGAAGGAGTCGAAACCACCGAGAGCGGTCTGATGTACAAGGTTATCGTTCCGGGAGACGGACCTCGGCCGCAGGAGGGACAGGAAGTTGCCGTTCGGTTTACCGCAATGTTTCTCGACGGCACCGTCTTCGAAAGCTCGTATCAGCGCGGGGGCGGCCCCTCACTGTTCAAGATCGGTTCCGGTATCAAGGCCTGGAACGAAGCTCTGCCTCAGATGCAACGGGGAGAAACGCGGGTGCTCTTCGTGCCCCCCGAATTAGGATACGGAAGGTTGGGGCACGCGGAGGTCATACCTCCGGATAGCTTTCTGGTCTTTGAAATTGAGTTGGTCGACTTCTGAGCAGCCGACGGAAATGGAATCGACCTTTAGTATCTGGGTAGCTACCTCGATCAGAGCGTCGCCGTGGGCGACCTGGGCCGCAATTACGAATAGGGCCATTGCCGCCCAGGGTAATAGTCTCTTCTTTCTGCTCATTCTATCCCCTCGTTTCCTACTGAGTCTTAAGGAACTCCTGGTACGCGTCGAAGTCCATAAGCTTTTCTACCTCCGCTTCGTCGGCGATGCGGATTCGGTAGATCCAACCTTCTCCAAGGGGATCGCCGTTGAGGACGCTCGGCTGATCGGTCAGACTTTCGTTGACTTCGATGACTTCCCCCGAAAGGGGTGCCTCGACGTCCGACGCCGCCTTTACCGATTCGATGTTCCCGATTATGTCTCCGGAGTCGAAGGACTTGCCCGTCTCCTCGAGCTCGAGAAAAACAACGTCACCCATCTCCTTTTGCGCGTGATCGGTGACCCCGAGTCGGGCCTCGCTGCCTTCGACGGATAACCAGAGGTGTCCCTTGGAATATTTGAGATCTGCTTCGTTCACCGTAAACTCCTTCCGTAAGCTAACGCACTATGTTTAGTGAGTCTACGTCCCGTATTCGGGATTGTCAAGGAAGGACTGGTGCTCCAAAGATATTCCGCTAATAGGAATTGACAGCTCTCCACCTTGCGTATACACTTAACGCACGAAGTTAAGAGTAACTGAGTTGTAGATACGGGTAGTTGTTTCTGCCGGTCCGGCAGCCTCAGTGTTGAATCTGATAGGAGGTCTATAGATGAAGTCCTACGACGCGTTGGCGTGCGGTTGCGATCCCGATCCCACATTAGTAGCAATCCCCGAAATTCCGGTGTTTAGGTATACACCGATGCTGAAGGACGAGCTGTCCTCGGGGCTGATTACCAAGGAGGAGGCTTTGCAGCTCTACGAAGCGATGATCCTCCAACGGAACGTCGAGTTCATGGTGCGAGATCTGGACGTGAAAAGGTTCGTTCCCTACGAGGGCTATACGTATCGCGGAACCTCGCACCTGAGCGTGGGACAAGAGGCCACCGCCGTCGGAAGTATCTCCGTTCTATCCGCTGCCGACTACATCACCAGTAATCACCGGGGCCACGGCCATTGCATCAACAAGGGGCTCTACGCCCTCATGGCAATGGAGGGAGACCGGCTTACCGACTTCGTCCAAAACGCCGAGGAAAACGAGTTCGACCTGAGTGGATACAGCAACCTCCGAGAGGGCGCCATCGACTATCACATCTACCGCACAATCGCCGAGCTTCTCGGCAAGGAGGCGGGATACTGCAAGGGCCGGGGCGGCGGCATGCACATCGCGGATTTCAGCGTGGGAAACCTAGGCGCGAACGCGATCGTCGGCGGAAGCTGCGCTATCGCCACCGGAGCCGGCTACAGCGTATACCACCACGCCGAGGAACGGGTAGTGGTCTGCTACATCGGTGACGGAGCGATGAACAACGGAATAACGCACGAATCGATGAACTTTGCCTGCATGGCGCAATTCGAACGCGGACTCCCGGTAATCTGGTTCGTCGAGAATAATCAATACGGCTATACCGGGCAGCAGAAGGGAGAGGTGACCGGAATCGACCATCTCTCCCAGCGCGGCGCCGGTTACAACAAGCACGCGATGCACGCGGAGACCATCTGCGGAATGAACGTGCTGAGCGTACGGGAGGCCATGAACCGGGCAAAGAAGCTCTGCCTCGAGGGCGAAGGCCCGGTGCTTCTCGAAGCGGAGACCTACCGATTCTGGGGCCACAACTTTAAGGATAAGGGAAAGTCATACCGCACCGAAAAAGAGGTGGAAGAGTGGACCAAGGCGGATCCGGTCGAGTGGTTCAAGGCAGAGCTGATTGAGAACGGAATCTTGACCGAGACTGCCGCGGAGGACATTTGGGACAAAACCCGAGCGAAGATCGAGGATCTGACACTCAAAGCCATCCACAGTCGAGACCCTGACATTAAGGACATGTACTTTGGTCTCTACGCGGATACGACGAGTGACGGCATCGGAGGGGAATACCAGACGACCGAGCTCTTGAAGCCCGTTCGGAATATTCCTCGGGACCAGGAGGGTAAGATTCTCGCCCGTCACGCCGTCGTCGAGGCCCTAACGGAAGAAATGCTCCGGGACAAGAGAGTCTGCGTCTGGGGCGAAGACGTGGCAGAGCAGGGTGGGGCCTACATGGCGACATACGGTCTCCTCGATATTTTCGGCCGGGACCGGGTTTTTAACGCCCCGATCTCCGAGTCTGCCATTATCGGGACGGGCATCGGTGCGGCCATTACCGGGCTGCGACCTGTTGTCGAGCTGATGTATATCGACTTCGTTCTCCAGGCGATGGACCAGGTGGGGAATCAGGCGGCCAAGGCCCGCTACATGTTCGGCGGCCAGTTCGATATTCCCATGGTTATCCGAGCCACCATCGGCGGCGGAAAGGGGTACGCCGGTCAACACAGCAACAGCCTCGAAGCCGTGTTGGCTCACTT
>CAYPUT010000054.1:0-17290 GCA_964413945.1 uncultured Spirochaetaceae bacterium | reverse complement strand
GGCTTGCAAACTTGGCCTTCTCAACGAAGGCACAAAGGCGCCGACCGGACTCTGCCACGCAGAGACCGGCTTGCAATACCGGCCTACTCGTTTAGTAGGCATAGAGGCGCCGACCGGACTCTGCCACGCAGAGACCGGCTTTCAAACTTGGCCTTCTCAACGAAGGCACAAAGGCGCCGACCGGACTCTGCTACGCAGAGACCGGCTTGCAAACTTGGCCTTCTCAACGAAGGCACAAAGGCGCCGACCGGACTCTGCCACGCAGAGACCGGCTTGCAATACCGGCCTACTCGTTTAGTAGGCATAGAGGCGCCGACCGGATTCGAACCGGTGCATAAAGGTTTTGCAGACCTCTCCCTTACCACTTGGGTACGGCGCCGTTATTATTTTTTACGAAAATACTCATTCGCCGGGCGAATGTCCAGCGGGCACGCTTGCCGGTAAACTGGCCGATTGGCGGGCCTGTAACGCAAAGAATCAAAAGGACATCGTTGAACGGCGGAATCCTCGAGAACTGTAGCTCCGACGAGCAACTACTGTCATCTGTTGCATTGTGCGCGGGACGATCATTGCAAGATTTGCATACGACGCGACAGGATACTGCTAACGCCGAGTGTGCCGCCGACAATGACAGCTGCTACCGTGGTGTAAGCATTACGTAAGGAGGTGCTCTATGAAGGGAGCAGTGAGACTTAGTGTTTTCCTGATAGCGTTTCTGTCCATCGCAACGATGGGAGCCATTGCCGCAGGCCAGGAAGAGAGTGCCGGTCACGAGCGGGATACCCTTGTGCTTCGCCTGGCTGAGCTGAATCCGGAACAGGATCCCGTTACCCAGGCATTCTATGAGTTCGCCAATATCGTGGCAGAGGAGAGCAACGGCCGAATTGATGTGAGGGTGTTCCCTTCGGGCCAGCTTGGTCCGCAGACCGAGGTTCTCCAGGCACTTCAGACCGGAGCGATCGATATCACCCGGGCGAATCCGGCCAACTTGAGGGATCTAGGGATTCAGAAGATCGGCGTGTTCTCCCTTCCATACATCTTTGAAGACTCTGACCATGCCTGGCGGGTAATACAAGGCGCCGTGGGACAGGAAATCCTGGACGCAATTGACAACAGCTCCGCCCGACTCATCGGCCTCAATTTCATGCTGGCCTCGCCACGGAGCTTCTTCTTCAGCGACGCTCAAGTCTCGTCGGTCAGTGACATGCGGGGACTGAAGCTACGGGTACCTAACGCCGACATCTACCTGGAAATGGTCGAAGCTCTCGGAGCTTCACCAACACCGATAGCATATAGTGAACTCTATAGCGCCCTCCAGACCGGTGTAGTGGATGGTGCCGAGAACCCGATCAAGGGTTACTTTAACAACAACTTCTTCGAGATCGCGAAGCACTATACGTTCAATCGCCACATTCTCGAGCCCACGCCAATGGTGGTTTCAAAAGTGGCCTGGGACCGGCTCTCTGATGAAGACAAGGATATTCTGTATTCTGCATCCCAGCAGGCTTCCGAATTCTACCGCAACGAGCTATCGACCGTCGAGGAGGAGTACATGTCCCAACTGCGCGATCGGGGAGTCGAGTTTCACGAAGTTGATAATCCGACCGAATGGGTGGAGGCGGTTCAGCCGCTTTATGAGAAGTACGGTGCCGGCAACGAGCAACTAATAGAAGATATTATGTCACTTCGTTAGTTCGAAGAAGAGTATTGCTTGTGCGGCGGCCTTGGGCGTGGAGGAGCGACGATCACCCCTCGATCGAAGCGCTTGATCTCCACGCCGACTTCTTGCAGATATCTCTTACCTATCGGCTAACTCACAGGCGAATGCCTCATTGATCGGGGATCGCAATTCATGGGCGGAATTCGTGTGATACGACCCGATAAAGACCCAAGTAACGTCTTATGAGCTACGCGTGCCATGGCTTACTGGAGCGGATGGACCACAGATCCCACACCCTACTTTTAAGACTCCGGCAATCGGGTTGTGGCGATCTGTTGGCCGTGAAGGGCTACATTCTAAGAGCGAGCACACAGTTTCTGCGTCATTCAGCCAGGTTGGCACACCGGCGAAGAATGAACCGGGTTATGTCCTCCGCGATTGCCTCAAAGCCATCATCGACCGTTAGGGAGAACGTATGAACGATCCGAATGTGCTTTTTTTTATGTGCGATCAGATGCAGGGCCGTGCATTCTACTCCGAAAATACGGATACGCCTAACTTCGATGCGGCCGCCGCTCGAGGGTGTAGCTTCACCCGAGCCTACGCGCCGAACGCTATTTGCTCTCCTTCGAGGGCGAGTCTCATGACCGGTCGACTGCCCCATAATCACGGGGTGCTTTGGGTTACACACAACGTCGATGCTGATCAGGCAGCCATTCGTGATACGCCCCACTGGGCGCAAGTGCTGAGAAGCTCGGGCTACCATACCGGGTACTTCGGTAAGTGGCATGTCGAGCAGTCCGAACAACCGTCCCGATTCGGATGGAACGAGGACTACAGTCTTCACAGTCACGCTTACGAGGAGGCTGGGGCATGCAGAGGCGTTGGCAATCAGTTCGGTGAAACCCTGATACGTCGTGGATACGTCGAGTCGCCGCGAGGCTACAACAAACGTTTACTTTACGGCTCAACTTCGCTGGAACCGGAACAGCGGCATCTCGGGCTTATAACCGACCTCGCACTTAGCCGCATACGAGCCTGGGCCGAGCGTCAGCAACCATGGTGTTGTTTTGTCAGCACTCCGGAACCCCATGATCCCTTCGTTTGCAGCGAATCGACCCTAAGGAAGCGAAAGAATCAACCCGTCCCCCTTTCTCCGACTCTCTTCGATGATCTAAACGGACGCCCCAATTTGTATCGTAAGGCACGCCGGGGCTTCGACGGTCTCTCGGAGGAAGAGCATCAGGAGGCAGCGCTTTGCTATCACGCATCCATCGAGGAACTGGATTCACAATTCGGCAGATTGGTGGATCTGCTCGTCGAGCTCGGAGAGTTCGACAACACAATAATTGTTGTAACAACGGACCACGGTGAGCTTCTTGGTGCTCACGGATACTATTGCAAGAATATTACCGCTTCCGAGGAGGTCTACAATATTCCGCTTCTCATATCAGGGCCCGGAGTCACCCGGCAGGGTGCGCTTAGTGCCCGCGTCGGCTTGCAAGATCTTTCCCAGACCATTCTCGACCTGTCTGGTTTGCCTATCCTTCCCACCGACGATTCCAAGAGTTTTGCTCCCCTTCTCCGTGGTGAGTCGGAGGAAGGGTCCTTTACAACCGGTTATGCCGAGTATTTCGGCGGTCGGGTGCTGTTGACACAGCGGGTCTTATGGGAAGGAAACTGGAAGTTTGTCTTCAACGGTTTCGATGAGGATGAGCTATATGATCTTGAAGAGGACCCGTACGAGAAGCGTAATCTGATAGATGAGGAACGGCACCGTGTCCGCGCAGAGGCGATGATGACTGAAGTCTGGCGACGCATGGCTGAGACCGGCGACTATTCCCTTCTCAACAGTGACTACTTCCCGTTACGCGTTGGGCTGGTGGGTCCTGGAAACTTGGGTTCGGATCCCATGCGCAGCTGGTAGCAAAAATTGCTCGGTGCACCGTGTTCGAATCCACGACGATTCGACGACAAGATTTTCACATCATCGGAAAGCACATGTTACCCAGCACAGATACCCGATAGCCCAGCGCTGATACTTTAAGTAGTACTCATCAATCGCGAAGGAGCAGGAATGATACACGCTCTTCAGAAGACTGCTGATTCAATGCGAACAGTTGCGACGCAACTATCCAGCGCTATACTAGGGTTGCAGACGATAATCCTCTGGATAGTCGTAGCAGGACGTTATCTTTTCGATAAGACACCCGCCTGGGGTGAAGAGCTCGCGCTCCTTTGCATGGTATGGTTCTCGCTCCTTAGTGCCGTCATCGCTGCCCGCGACGGTAAGCATATCCGTATTCGGCTTATCTTCGACCTTTTTCCTCGATCAGCCCGCCGCCTCCTGAGCGTAATCTACGCAATCTTTTCTCTTGTCTTCTGCAGCGTACTGGTTGTGTTTGGCATACGCCTCATGGCGCTAACCAGCGGGAGTCAGATGCCCGGAACTGGCTTGTCACGAGCATGGCTCTACGGAGCGCTTCCGGTGTCCGGCATTCTTCTTTTCTTGACCATACCACTGTCCGCCAACAGGATGTTTCCCTCTACCGGGGAAGATGCGGAGGTTCAAAAATGAATACTGCGGCGATTGCGATACTCTTCATTTCCTTCTTCGGACTTATTTTCTCAGGTATGCACGTAGCCTTCGCCATTGGCTTCTCCGCTATTTTGACTTCGGTCTATCTTGGCATTCCGCTTGAGACGTTCGTCCAAAACGTTGTTAAGGGCATCAACGTGTTTGCGCTCATGGCGGTGCCATTCTTCATTCTCGCCGGAGAGATAATGAGTCAAGGGGGGATCACTAAACGGCTGGTCGCCTTCGCGAACGCAATCGTCGGGTGGTTTCGCGGCGGTCTCGCAATGGTGAATATCGTGGCAAGCATGTTTTTTGGCGGCATATCAGGTTCCGCAGCCGCAGATACCGCGTCTATTGGTTCGATCCTTATTCCTATCATGAAGAAAGAAGGCTACGACGACGACTTCTCGACTGCTGTCACGGTCTCCAGCTCTGTACAGGGTATCCTTGTCCCACCGAGTCACAACATGGTGATCTTTTCTCTCGCTGCGGGTGGCGTTTCCATTGGCCGTCTCTTTCTCGCGGGGTTTGCTCCCGGAATCGGACTCGGATTGCTGCTAATGCTCTATAGTTTTGTCGTGTCACGGCTCCGAGGCTATCCGAAAGGCGAGAGTTTCAACCCTCTGGTCGTACTGAAGCGTGGCCTGAACGCCCTCTGGGGAATCGGCACCGTTCTGATCGTGGTATTCGGCGTCGTGCTCGGGATTTTTACAGCTACTGAGTCGGCGGCGATAGCTGTCTTCTATTCGCTTATCGTTGCGATTCTCGTTTATCGTGAGTTACGGCCCCGCGATGTGCCGAGAGTACTCAAGCGGACTATTCAAACTCTGTCAGCCATCATGATACTCGTAGGCTCCGCTACCGCGTTCGGTTGGCTTATTGCTTATCTCGAGATACCGTCTGCAGTGGCGAATCTGCTCTTGTCAATAAGCTCTAATCGCGTCGTCTTACTCATCATCATCAATGTTCTACTTTTAGTACTTGGGACCTTTCTCAACATGGTATCGATTATCCTGATCACTACACCGATTTTGCTTCCCGTAGTTACCTCCCTCGGTATTAATCCCGTTCACTTCGGCGTTATCATGATACTCAATCTTGGGATCGGCCTGCTTACACCGCCGGTCGGAACCGTGCTGTTCATAGGAACAGCAGTTTCTGGAGTAAGCATAGAACGGCTTTCCCGCGCGCTCGTCCCTTTCTATATCGTTATGGTATTGATGCTCATGCTCGTCACCTATATCCCGAGTATCGTAATGTTTCTACCAGACGCTATCATGCCGCTACCTTGAAGCCACGATGAAGAGTCGGTTTGCGTCGATCAGGATTCAAGTGATCCTGCTAGTGCTCTTTGTAGCGCTCATTCTCCTTTCCACTCTTGCTACTGTGACCCTTAGTCAGCGGCGCTACTTTTCTGCTTACGATAGACTGATTTCGGTAGGTGCCCGGATAAACGCCTTACAGGAATGGATTTCTTCCGGATCCCGATCGCTTGAGAATCTCGTACGATCGCAGGATTCACGATACATCAAGGACATGGTTGAAAGCATCTCTCTGGCGCTTACCGAGCTCAGAGCAGTAGGCGACGCGATGAGATCCGGGGAGGACACCGCGCTCTACTTCCAGGTTTTAGAGGGCATGCTCAGCTATGCATTGCGGGACGCCCCTGACGCACTCACAAGGATCGAGGATTCTGAAATACGATTCGCCCAGATGCAGTACTACCGAATGTGGTCGCTGCAAGCCACCCAAGTAGCGCAAGAGCTTACCGGCGCATGGCAGCGGCACACCGTCCGGGCACACGCTGCGTTGCGCGAAGAAGCCGTCCGATTATTGCGGCTCTTGGGGACACTCGTGCTGGTAAGCGTCAGTATCGTCGTCACTGTCGCGTTTCTGGGTGCGAAGCGGATCTACCGGCCCTTGGTGAGTATAGCCGGTTTCGCTGAAGCTCTCGCCAATCACGAGTGGGACACTCCCGAGCTATCTTCCTCTCGGGATCCTGAGCTTGATCGTGTCATTCGTAGCCTTAATCGCATGCGGGTAGAGCTTGTTTCTTATCTTGAGACCATGCGGATCCGCGGTGAAGAAGCAGAGCGCGATCAGCTGTGGGCTCGTACTCAATTGCTCGCGCTTCAGGCACAACTTAACCCTCACTTCCTCTTCAATGCCCTTGAGACCGTGCGCAGGACGATCGGCGGTGGGTATTCGGTGGAGGCTCAGAAGATGCTGGAGTCGGTTTCACGGATTCTGCGGTACGCTCTCGATACGCCGGGTTCTCTGGTTCCTGTCTCGAAAGAGATTGGTATTGTCCATGACTACGTCGCCGTACAGAAGGCACGCTTCGGCGAGACCATCAAGATAACCGTTGCTAGTAGAATCGAAGAAGACTATCTCGTGCCGCCTTTCAGCGTTCAGGCGCTTGTTGAGAATGCTGTTGACCACGGATTGAAAGCGAAGCCGGGCAGCAAGGAGGTAATCGTAGAGCTTACCCAGTCGGACGGCATGGTCTGCATCGTGGTTCGGGATGACGGTGTAGGTATGAGTGCCGAACGTCTTGAGAACTTGCGAACTCAACTCGCTAACGATACAAATCTGCAAAGGAATCAGATTGGACTTGCCAATCTTTATCTGCGTCTGAAACGTCTCTTCGGATCAGAGTTTTCTTTTAGTATCCAGAGCAAACTGGGCGCAGGAACCGAGGTTTCAATCCGCATGAGAGCCATTTTTTCTGGAGAGCACTATGGGACTAACCGTACTGATCGCAGAGGATGAATTGGAGGAGCGGAACGCAGTGCATAGAATAGTGACTGCGGCCCTGAAAGGGTACGACGTTTCAATCGCGCTCGCCTCGAATGGACATTCGGCCGCTGAGATCATTTCCCTTAACGCGCCCCACCTTCTGTTTCTCGACGTCCACATGAGCGGTCCCAATGGTATTGAGCTGGCAAAACGAGCTCGACAGGCCCGGACCAACGCTCGGGTCGCGTTTATCTCCGCGTTTGGACGGTTTGAATATGCTCAGGAAGCGCTGCGCCTCGGAGCTACGGACTTCCTCCTCAAGCCATTCGAAGATGCAGAACTCAGCAAGCTTGCCAGGGGAATGGCTCGGAATGTACTCGGATTAGATAAGGGCGAGACGAGGTTCTCACAACAGACTATCGATCATATGCACCAATTCATACAAAGGGAGCTGATACAGAGGATCGTTCATTCTCACGCGCTAGACAGCAAGTCAGCCGAGACTCTCCGTATGCTCCTCGATAGCATCGGAGAAGAGTGGGTATGCATTCTTCGTAAAGCCGGCGAGGTGGAGTTGGATTCCGCCAGTATCCTGCAAAACCTGGGATTCAGCGGACGATCTATTTCCGCTGCCGATGGGCAAGACCTGATTATCGTCGCAGAGACGTCAAGCGGCGGTAGGCGGAGTCTATCGCGCCGCGCCGACATGGACGGGAATGTAGTGGGAATCAGCTCCACGTACCTGATGCCGGAAAGCCTTCCAGTCGCGTATCGTGAGGCCCGCGAGGTTGTCTACGACGAGCCGGTTTCGGCTCAAGAGCCTCGGCGCTGGCCGTTCTCACAGACCGGACTGGTTGCCGGGCGCATAATGGAGCTCGCCTCTACTGGAGATACCGAGGCAACCCGCGTTGAGCTTAGACGGCTCATTACTCCGAGGTTATCAGCGGTTGACTCTGTCGCCGCAGTGCGCGATCTCGTCTCAGACCTTGTCGACTTAGTGATGGTCTTATCTGACAGGATTTATCAGGCCTTCGATGACGAGTCCCTCATACCGAGTCGTGACGGAGTGCTGTTGGAGGCGCGCAGCCAAGTTCCGCGCGCGGATGCGGTGTTGGCCGAAGTCGAGGCGTTTTGCCTTGGCACCGCGCAGCGCATACGCGCCGGTCTTGCGAACCCGACCGAAGGTGCCATTTTGTTTGCTCGCGAGTATCTCAAAAACCACTATCGCAGTCACATATCCCTGGAGGATGTTGCAAGGCTTGTCGGGCTGAGTCCTTCCTATTTGAGCCGTTCCTTTCATCGGATCGTCGGGACCACCTTCCAGGATTATCTCGTTGAAGTCCGAATCTACCAGGCGAAGCGCCTGCTAATTGTTCCAAGCCCCAGTGTCAAGGAGATCGCCTATAGGGTGGGATTCTCATCTTCGAATCACTTCTGTCGAGTGTTTAGGCGGCGCGTGGGAGTGACACCGCAAACGTTTGCCAAGGGTCATGTGTCAATGAAAGAAGCGAAAGGGCTTTGACCTTGAAGGAGGAAAAAAAGAATGAAATGTAAGCAACTGGTACCACATGATCCCTCGCCTTCGGCTGCACTCAAAGCTCTGGGATTTCAACCACTCTCGGAGCAGCACCCGTCTCATTCCGTTTGGGGCAACATGGTTCGCGCAATGGACGGAGATCTCTATGTGGCCGCGGGCAACCACGAAGTATTTGGGGGTGACTCGTGGCTCTATCGTATCCCGCAGGAAGAAAACAAGCCACAGCAATGCTTCTCCGTACGTCAGGTGATTGGGGCAAGATCCGGACAATCTGCGGTGGGTGAAGCAAAAATTCATACGCGATTGCAACAAGCCGATGACGGCTGGATTTACATGGCAACCATGCAGGGCGGTATTGGTCACCTGACTAAGTGGTCCCACTATGCACATCCTAGTCAATACGAAGGCGGCCTGCTTCTGCGCTATCATCCCCAGCGCGAAGAAGTTGAGTGCCTTGGCATCCCCGTTGAACGTGAAGGGCTGCAAACGATGATTATGGATCGTCGTCGTCGCCAGCTCTATTTCGTGACCTGGCCTAAGAAACAATTCGTTCGATATGACCTCAATAAACGAGAAGCTACCAACTTCGGCGTCATCGCCTGGAGCCCTACCGACGAAGCCGGAACGAAGCAACACTACGCGAGAGACCTCTTTATCGACAATGACGGTATTGTCTATTGCACCAACAACTTTGGGGAGCTCGTTTATTTGCGCCCAGGTGACCATGAACTAACTGAGACGAATCTCGTCATCCGCCAGGGGGATTCTCTACGGACACATGTGTCGAAGAGTGATGGAACCTTCTGTCTGTGTACGAGCCAGGGGCACTTGATGCACTTCGATCCGTCAACCTTTCGCGTCACCTACTTGGGCCCGACCACGCCCGCGAAACCAGTGTACACTCCCAATCTTGTCCTGAGCAGGGATGAAAAAGTGCTCGTCTACCTAGCCGGAAGCCATGGTTCTTACGCGGAGGGCGGAATGCAGCTCGTATCCTTTGATACGGAGACGAGCACGCACACGGTGCACGGATTTGTCGACGAAAGGCTCTCCCCGGCCTATTGTTACGCCAGCGGTGTTGATGGTTGTGGCCATTGGGTCTTTGCCGTAAACGGCGGGGAACCGCCGGACAGCTACGTTGTTTCCTGTTCTCCCAAGATGCTCTCATCTGCCAAGTGGCTCGGCCCTGAGGCCCCTCGGAAGGAAGCAGGCTTCGTTTTCGGACCCGGCTCCGAAGGGAACGTTGCGGGATGGATAGTCACGGATACGCATGATCTTACCGGTCCCGGACAGGCCGGCATCCCGCACGACCGCTGTAGAGTCACTGCATTGGCCGCAGACCCAGACAGAGGCCACGTATACGGAGGCACGTCTGCTGGGAGCGGTGGCGCGTTTCTTTTCGCCGCCAACGGAGACTCCTCCGAAATCATCCAATCCGTCGATCTATCGATTCACCTCCAAAGCAGCGGTAGTATTAGGGGACTTGCTCTCGGCGCGGATGGACTGGTCTACGGGGGCTCGCTTGACTTAGTCCAATCACCACTCAAAGAGCCGCGTTTCTCGGAAGTGCCGTGGCCTTGTATCCCCAGTGACTACCACGGTGGACAGATCTTCGTTTGGGATCCCGATTCCAATCGTTTAGAAAACCTAGGTACTCCGGTGCGAGGCCAGGGCATATACACCGTTTGCGCCGGCCCGGGGAACCACGACTTCTACGCGCTCACGTTTCCTCATGGCTACTTGGTACACTGGTCGATCGAAAGAAACGAGCCTAGCATTGTCGCACAGCTTTACGGGGTAGATGCGCCTGCGCTTCGGCCCGACGAATTCGCCCTCGCTACGCTCGAATACATGAGTACCGCTGTGTACGAGTCGAGACTCAACCAGCTCGCGGGGTACCGCGGAGTGCCTGTCTCGGCGCTTCCGCGAGATATTTTGCTCAAGAAGGCGTATCTACCCAGAGTTCTCGCGGCCGACGGTTTTGGGCGAATCTACGGTTCCGGATTCGGAGGCACTCTGTTTCGCTTCGATCCACAAACACGCACCCTCGAGAACATTAGTGCGAGGCTGCCGCTCGCAATGGGTACGGAATATGGACTCATAGCAGAGCCGGCCCTTTCCGCAGCGGTAACTGCCTCGGACGGCATGATTTATGGCGGTACGGTTCAAGACGGCTATCTCTTTCAATTTGACGCTGCAACCGGGAGCGTCCGCAATCTGGGAAAGCCAACACGACAGGGGCATATTCGCGGACTTGCGGAATGGAAGGATCGGGTATTCGGAATTGTGGGGGAGACAACGGGCAAGACCCATCTCTTCGCGTTTGATCCTACTACTGCTAGTATTGAAGACTTGGGCGTGCTCCAGGGGCGTGGTCGAAGAGGCTTTGCGGTCAACATTTGCGACGCAATTGCCGCTTGCGGAGATCGTCTTTACATTGGCCAGAGCGAGCGGATATCGGCCTTACTCAGCGTAACCGAACTGACGTACGAGCCTTATCAATCTCCTTGATGGGATCTGTTCCGGACGACAGGGTCAACCTGGTGGATGACCCCGGTTCGCAGTTGGGGCATTGTCTCTTAGCGCGAGCACCGCTAATCTGGCGAATCAACGAAGCAACTTGGTCGATTGGGCGTCTCTGTCGGGCTCCACGGGCACTTTCGGCATCCGTTCGGATACGGTCTGATGGCGTCGCGACCGTCAGATGGCCTGCATGTATCGTTACCGCTACCATGGTCAAGACAACCACCGTTCCGCGTTCTCTTTTTTTGATTCTAAAGTGTCTTCAAAAGGTCGATGAGGTAGGGAAGAACCTGCTTCTTCCGAGACACCACGCCGGTCATCTCGAAGACACCCGGCGCGACCGAGGGATAGTGTATCGCCTCGGTGATGCGCTTGGGACCGTCGAAAACCAACCTCGTGGTCTCTTTGGTTATGTCGGTGACCATCAGGCAGGCAAAGTCGAGGCCCCCTTCGCCTCGGCTTTGGGCTACCGCGGAGGCGACTTCTTCCTGCCTTTCGTCGAAGGCCTTAAAACCGACCATCTCGATCTGGCTTACGGCGAAACGCCGACCCACCTCGGCGTACCGCTTCTGGTCCTGCTCGACGATCTGCCGCGGTGTGAGCGCGGTAATCTCGCTTCCCGCCTGGAACATCTCTTCGCCGTAGACCTCGACGTCCAGTCCGGCTATGCCGCCGAGCCACTCTGCGGTCTCCCGGTCTATCGCGGTCGTGGTGGGGGACTTTAGAATGACGGTGTCCGAGAGGATGGCTGACAACAGGAGCGCCGCGGTTTGACGGTCCGGGAGCATGTCGGCCCGGCGATAGGTGTCCGCGACGATGGTGGCCGTCGATCCTAAGACACGGTTGATAAAGGTGATCGGCATGGTGGTGTTTCGCGCGCCGATCCGGTGGTGGTCGATAATTTCCACGATCTCGGCGTCCTCGATGCCCTCCACGGTTTGCGAAAGCTCGTTGTGGTCGACGAGAACGACCCGGAACCGAGTCTTATTGAGAAAGTTGACCCTGGCGACGACTCCGGCGATACGGTCCTCTTCGTCGGTTACGACGAAGCCACCGACGTTGAACTCGTTGATACGCCGCTCCACGTCCCGAACCAAGTCGGTGGCCCGAAAGAGCGCCTCCGGCTTCTCGAGATAGTCCGATATCGGCTGGGCCATCGCGTCCGAAACGGCGGTTTCCACGGGGGAGCCTGCCGCCTTCTTCGGAAGCTCGTCCAAGAGCCGGCAGATCCGCAATACGGTAATCTTCCCGAGACAGCGGTCGTCCGCGTCGGCTACCGGGAGGAAGGAGAAATCGTTGTCCAGAATAATGCGTAACGCCTCCGAAAGAGGCGCCTCCGGCCGCGGGATGTAAAGATTCTCTTTGGGAATCATGATGTCCCGGAGGGAGGGATAGAGACTACTCAGAAGCGCAGGCGGCGGGCAGTCGAACCGCTCGAGAACGTAGCGGGTTTGCGAGTTTACGGTCCCCGCCCGATACGGCAGAGCCGGGGTGCCGGTTAGCTCCTTGTACCGCGCATACGCCACCGCGGAGCAGATCGAATCCGTGTCCGGATTCTTATGGCCGACGACAATTAGGGGAGACGCACCGTCCATCCCATTAGTGTAACACGCCGGCGGTCTAACGGTGCTTTATCGATGCTTGACGGGGACGTAGTCCGGGAGCTTCTTGGCAATCGGCACCGCTTTCAGCCGCGCGAACCGCTGGAGCCCCGCCGCCGTAAGCTCGACCGGCGGCCACTGAGTCCCGATCAGCGGTTCCGCGTAGGCGACAAAGTCGTCGGTGACGTCGGTTTGATCCTTCGATAGCCACTCCTTCGGGAGGTGACGTGCCGAGGCCGCGACCCTATCGAGGGGGACGTGGTCGAAGAACGGTTGATAGTCCGAGCCGGCGGTCCCGGCTCGGCGCCCCGCGCCCAGGCCGCCGTCCCGGCGGCGAATCGTCGCCATGTAGCCGGACCCCTGGGTCACGGCAACCTCGACCGCGTGGCGCCCAACCGCCCGGGCCTCCTTCTGGTCCACCGTCGAGGCGAAGATGGAAGTAGCCCGCTGCAACACGCCGGGTATCGAGAAGGTCGCGTTCCCCGGGACCGCGAGACCCCTATCGTTTAAGTAGTTGACGACAATCTGGGCGACGGTATTCCGGCTGGCCCCGTACTCGACGTGCCCGAAACCATCCCGTGCTTCGCCGACCCCGCCTACGTCGAAGCCTTCGCTGACCACGACGATGCAGCGTCCTCGGCGCGCGAGGGTTTCGTTGACGTGATGGTGGAGGGATTCGAGGGTGTGATGGGACTCGGTCAGGTAGAGTTGGAGCGGTATCTCCCGGTGGGGGTCCGCAAGACGCGCCGCCGCGGGAATAAAGCCGGCGGTACGACCCATCGCCTGGAGGACGGCGACGGGCTCCGAGGGGTACATCCCCCGGTTCTCCTCTTCGACGATCTGGGTAATCATCGCCCAGTACCGGGCGGCGCTCCCGTAGCCCGGCGTGTGGTCGACGAGATCCAGCTCGATATCGCCCACATCGTTGTCGATGGTTTTCGGCACCCCGGTGCAGACCAGCTCGATTCCCCGCTCTCCGGCGAGCTGCGCTACCTTAGACGCGGTATCCATCGAGTCATTTCCCCCGATGTAGAAAAAATAGGCGATGTCCTGGGCGGCGCAGACATCGACGATCCGGGCGAAGTCCTCTTCCTGTCCCTCGCCGAGCTTGTAACGGCAGGTGCCGATGGCCCCGGCGGCGGGGGTTACCGCAAGAAGCTCCCGCTCCCTCTCTGGCTCCGCGTCGAGGCAGATCAACTCTTCTTTGAGTATTCCCTCGACCCCGTGACGGGCCGCGAGAACCTCGCCGATACGCTCCGGATAGCCCTTGCAACCGTCGAACACCCCGAGGAGGGAGGCGTTGATGACCGGCGAGGGGCCCCCGGATTGGGCAACCAGCGCCCGGCGTCGGGTACCCGGCATCACCGGGCGCTACCAGGCATAGGCTTCCGGCGCCTGATTTCCGGGCCCCGGGAATATTTCGTCGAGTCGATCGAGGGTCGTCGCGTCGAGTACGAGATCCACCGCCGCCACGGCGCTTTCCAGCTGTTCAACGGTTCGGGGTCCGATAATCGGAGCGGTTACGACGGGGTTGTGGAGAAGCCACGATAGGGCGACCCGGGCCGGCGGCTCCCCGAGCTCCCGGCAGAGAGACGAAAAGGCGCTCCGCTTGGCTTCGGTCTCCGGGTCGAACTCCTGGGACGCCCTGCGGCCGGCGCCGTCGTCTAAGGCGTCGACCGCGAGCGCTCCGGCCCCGAGGGGACTCCAGGGCATGATTCCGACTCCGTACTCCCGGCAGGCGGGAACCATCTCCAGCTCGATGTCCCGGACGAGGAGGCTGTACTTACTCTGTTCGGTAACGGTGCCGAGGAGGCCCAAGCTACGGGCCCGCTCGTTCGCCTGCACGACGTTCCACGCCGCGAAGTTGCTCGATCCGGCGTAGAGAATTTTGCCCGTCAATATAAGCTGTTGATAGCCCTGCCAGATCTCTTCCCAGGGCGTACCGGGTCTCAGGTGGTCCGGATAGACAAGATTCTCGATTTTGCCGTCGAGGTACTTCTTGTCACTCCGGAAGTGGGGCATACCACGATCGATGTGATGCATCTGGTAGAGGTCGATGCGGTCGGTTTGGAGGCGCCGGAGGCTCGCTTCGAGGGCGCCCCGCATGTGGTAGAAGCTCAAGCCCTCGTCGTTGGCCCCGGGGCCCATCGGCCCGAAGAACTTCGTGGCCAGGACGATGTCGTCCCGGTTTCCGCCGGCCTTCAGCCAGCGTCCGACTATGCTCTCCGTCTGACCGGGATCCTTCGGAAAACCGTAGCGGTCGGCGGTATCGACAAAGTTGATGCCGAGCTCGAGGGCCCGGTCGAGGATACGGTGGGACTCCTCTTCGCCGGTCCGGGGCCCAAAGTTCATGGTGCCGAGACAGAGCCGGCTTACCTTGACTCCGCTTCTTCCGAGTTTGGTGTACTTCATACCCTAAGCTTAATCGAAATTGACTCTGGGTACCTGCCTTGCGGACTCGGGAATCTCGAAATATTCCTTCTGTTCCAAGCCCAGACGATTCGCGACAACGCTCGTGGGGAAGAGACGGATTCGCGTGTTGAACTGCCGTACCGTCTCGTTGTACCGCTGCCGCGCCACGGCGATCCGGTTCTCCGTTCCCGCGAGCTCATCCTGGAGCCGCATAAAGTTCTCGTTGGATCGAAGCACCGGATAGTTCTCCACGATCACGAGAAGCCGCGAAAGGGCGCCCTGCAGCTCGCCGTAGCTCTCGGCCGTTTCTCCGACCGTCTGAGCTCCCGCAAGCCGGGCCCGGGCTTCTGCGATCTGCCCGAACACTTCCTGCTCCTGGTCCGCAACGCCCTGGACGGTCGCCACCAGGTTCGGAATCAGGTCGCTTCTGCGCTGCAGCTGATTGTCTATCTCGCTCCAGGCGGCGTCGACCTGCTCTTCCAGGGTCACGAGCCGGTTGCGCTGGCCAACCATCCAGAGCCCACCGATAACGACCAATCCAACAATCACCGCAAGGACGATCAGTCCCGTATTCTTTCTTCCTGCCATACTCTACTCCTTAAAATCCCCGGGAGGCTCCGCCCCCGCCGAAACCGCCGCCACCAAATCCGCCGGAACCACCGAATCCGCCGCCGAACCCACCGGAGCGGGTCGAGGATCCGAACCCGCCGCCGTAGAAGAGTCCACGGCGACCGGCGAACAAAAGGGGCCAGAAAAACCATCTTCCTCCGAAGAAGACCATGATGAACAAGAAGTAGAAGAGCCTTCCCATCCCCGAGTCTTCGCTCCCGCTGCGGGCCGCAGCCTGCGGCCGGCGGACCTCGATATCGGAGAGCTCGACGCCATACTCGTTTGCGGTAATCTGGGCCAGGGCGGCAACGCCGTTTCGCAGTCCCTCGCCGTAGTTATTCTGCGCCAGATAAGGCACCACATAGTCGTTCAGGATTGCTCCGGCCCGGCCGTCGGGGATGGCCCCTTCCAGGCCGTACCCGACTTCGATCCGTACCTCTCGCTCCTCCACCGCCACCATCAAAATGACGCCGGCGTCGGTATCCTCGGGGCCGACGCCCCATTCCTCCGCCAGGGCGATCCCGAAATCCTCGATGGTCGGGTAGGGAGCCATGCTTTCCACGGTTACCACGGCGATTTCTGCTCCCGTCTCCCGTTGAACCGCCTCGATAATGCCCTGCATCGACGCTTCGTCCTCCGCCGAGATGACGTCCGCGAAATCATTGACGAAACCCCGGGGCTCCGGCAGCTCTTGAGCGTGGGCCGTCTCTCCCGGCCCGGTAAGCAACACCGCTCCGATCGCGAAGAAGGCCATAATCGCCGCGATGGCCAGGGTTCGTGAGCGCCTTCGCATTACCGGCTCCCCTCCCAGGCGTCGACAATCTCCACCAGCCGACCCAAGCGGTCGAGGAGGCCGTCGATCAGCTCGTAGGCGTCGGGGCAGTCGCCGCCGCGGCACTCGAGGAGCGTGAGGATGGCCCCGGATTCCAGGCCGAGGGTTCGATTGAGCTCTTCGACCAAACTGCGGGGGTCCGACGGAATGGTGTTGATCCCCTGGAGCCGCAACAAGCCCCGGAGAATCGCCGAGAGGGAGCCGTACCACTGCATCAATTCGCGCTTCAGCGCCGTCTTGAGAAAGGGGCGCCGGCGTCCTGCGGCGACGGCGAGCTTCCGCAGCGAAAGGAGGCTTCCCCGAAGCTGGTGCTCGACCTGATGGCGGAGGTTATCGTTGCTCAGAGACAACGCTTCGGCGACGTCTTCCCCCTGGACGACTTTTCGGTTCGAAAGAATATCGAAGTACTCCATCGGGAAGACGTCCGCCGAGGTCAAAAACTCGTCTCGCGACAGAATAAGCGGCGCGATCCCGTTCTTCTTCATAATGCGGCGGCCCCGTCGCCCGAGCTCCCGGAGCGCCTCCGGAGCGGGCTTCTCGAGAATTACCAGGACGTTTACGTCCGAAACCCCGGGACGGAACGACTCTTTCAGATAGCTCCCGTAGAGCGTCACCGACCGAAGCCCGTCGCCGTAAATCTCTTGAAGAAGCCGAGGGAATTCCTGTTCTACCGCAGACCCAATCTGCTCGCGTGTTCTTGCCATGGGGGTAATGTACGGAAAATGTCTGGTAGTTTACAGGGGGAAGCGACGTCGAGGCGATTCGCGCCGGAGGATCATAGCACTGCGACCGTTGTGGA
>CAYPUT010000053.1:0-17574 GCA_964413945.1 uncultured Spirochaetaceae bacterium | reverse complement strand
GTGGGCCTGGGTTCCCGACGAGGCTGCGATGCTCTTAGTCGAGTTCGACGGTAGCGACGAAGCCGCGGTCGATTCCGACCGAGACGCCGCGGTGTCGCTGATGAACGGGTTCGGGCTCGAAGCGGTAAGAAGCTCCCGGAGTCCCGAGGAGTTCGAAGAGCTCTGGAAGATACGAAAGCAGATTCCCTGGGCCCTCATGCGCACCAGTCCCCACCAGACGATGGAGGACGTCTCGGTGCCGGTTTCCGCCGCGTGGCCTCTGATTCAAGCGACCCGGGAGCTTACATCACGGCGCGGGGTCGAAATCGCGAATTTCGGGCACCTCGGCGACGGGAACATCCACTGCACGCCGATAATGCCCCCGGAGCTCGAACCGGAAGAGTGGTACCGGGAGCTCGAAACACTCTTACCCGAGCTCTACCGCATCGTATTCGGTCTCGGCGGCACCATCAGCGGCGAGCACGGCATCGGTCACAAACGGGCACCCTACCTGCCGATTGTGATGGGGGAGGCGGAGATCGCCACGCTAGGGGCGATAAAGAACGCACTCGACCCACAGGGGATCTTGAATCCGGGAAAGATCATCGGCGGGAACGAATAGGCCGCAGGGTCGTTAGAACACCTCCAGACTCGACCCACGGATGCCCTGGTTTACCCGCTTATGCATGCGCCGCGCGACTGCTCCGGCGTCGGTCTGGTTGGCGGTGTACTCGCCTTCCCAGATTCGATTTCCCGTCGGGGCGTCGAGGAGCGCTGCGGCGTAGGTGGCGTCGTCGTTCTCCGCGGTCTGCTCGACGATCAGGATCGCGTCGGGGTTTGCGTCGCTCAACAGGCCTACCAGATCGACTTTTCCGTCGACGGTTACCGCGCTTACCAGGGTCGCGGTCCCGCCCTGCTCCCACAGCTGCGTCAGGGCTAACTCGAAGTCGGGCAGGAACACCGGCTCCGACGGTTCCCCGGGATTCGGACTGCCGAAGGGGCCGTGGACGGATTGAAAACCGACGATGACCAAGAGCCGTTCGATCGGCCTGTCGTACTCCTCGTCGACGTGCGTCGTCGTTGTCGTGGCACACCCGGAGAGCAGGGCGACCAACACGGTCAATGCAACTATCGTAAAGCCTTTCAAAGGTTACCTCCGTTGTCAGCGTAACATACTGCCAACCCGGACCAAGGGAAAACGGTTGTCCGAAGGAGGTTGCTACTCCGGCCTATCCTTAACACCCCCGATCGAGAGGTGCTTTGTCTCGAGGTAGGAATCCATCCCCTCGAGGCCGAGCTCCCGTCCGAGGCCGCTCTCCTTCATGCCGCCGAAGGGGCAGTTGCTCGTCGAGGGAACCGCGTCGTTGATTCCGATGGTCCCCGCCTCTAAGAGCTCGCCGAGGCGCCAGCTTCTGTTTAGGTCGTTGGTGTAGGCGTAGGCCGCGAGACCGTACCGAGTGTTGTTCGCCTTCTCGATAACCTCTTTCTCTGTGTCGAAGGCGACCACCGGTGCAACCGGGGCAAAGGTCTCTTCCCGCATACACGCAGCGTCCTCAGCTACGTCCGCGATAACCGTCGGCTCGAGGTAGAACCCGTCTACGCCTTCCACTCGGTTTCCTCCGCACATCACACGACCGCCGGTCTTTTTGGCGTTCTCGATGTGAGCCAAGGCGTTGGTGAGGCCGGCTTCGTTTACCACCGGTCCGATGTCCACGCCATCCTCGAGACCGTAGCCAACCTTCATCGCTTTGGTTCGTTTCACGAAGCGACCGAGAAACTCCTCGTAGACCGAACGCTCGACGTAGATACGGTTGGAGGCAATACACGACTGACCCGTGTTCCGGAACTTGGTGATAAGGGCACCCTCCACCGCGAGGTCTAAGTCGGCGTCGGCGAAGACGAGGACCGGAGCGTGTCCCCCGAGCTCGAGGGAGAGGTTGGTAACGGTGTTCGCGGATTTCTCGATCAGCTGCTTCCCGACCTCGGTGGACCCGGTAAAGCTTACCTTGCGGACCACGGGGTTCTCCATGAACTCGTCGACGATCGGTTCGCCGGGGCCGGTAATCACCTGAAAGACACCCTTCGGCACCTGCGCTTCTTCGAAACATTCGGCCAACTGCAAAGCGCAGAGGGGTGTCTGTCTCGCCGGCCGCAAGATGGCGGTACATCCGGCGGCAAGGGCGGGGGCGGCCTTGCGTACCGACAGGACGAGGGGAAAGTTCCACGGCGGAATCAGGCCGACGACCCCGACGGGCTCTTTAAGAATGAGATGCCGCTTTCCTTGTGCCTGGTGCGGCACGATGCGCCCGTAGCCCCGGCGGGCCTCCTCGGCGAACCACCGCAAGTGGTCGATGGCCACTCGCACCTCTCCCCGGGACTCACCGAGGGGTTTGCCGTTTTCTTCGGTGATAGTCCGGGCGACCTCTTCGCTTCTGTTCTTTAGACAAGCGGCAACGGCAAGCAGATAGTCCCCCCGGGAGATTCCGGTAGTTCTCCGCCATCCGGAGAAGGCTCGGTCCGCCGATTCGATGGCCTTCTTAGTAAGCTCCCGTCCGGCGGAACAGACCTCCGCGATAGGCTTCCCGGTGCCGGGATTAACAACCGTAAAGGTTTCCCCGGTATCTACCCACTCTCCGTCGACGTAGAGTCGCTTCTTATCCATCACACCCTCCCTTAGCTCTTGAGTCCGAGCCGCTCGTACTGCTCTGCCGGCGCGTCGCACTCCCGCATGTGCTCCATGAGATATCCTACCATGCGGTCTTGCGTTTGCGTGTCGTCTATCGGTTTCAGCTGGTGCGGATCGTTCTGCAAATCGAAAAGCAAGGTCCCAAATTTCGACGCGTCGATTTGCTTAAGAGAATTCGACGACGGGTCACCCCCGCCGGTGTTCGGAATCCTTAAGAGCTTGCATCCCTTGGAAAAGCTCAAGGGCCCGAAGAGCTCGACTCGATCGCCGGAGAGCTCTTCCACGCTGAAAGACTTCCTCATGTGCGAGGGCATCAGCGTGTAGTCGTAGAGGGGGCTGTTCGACGAATCGACCGGGGAGCGCATGTAGACGTAGCGGCCGTCGGTTACGTTGACGTGCATCCCGTGCATCCCGAAGAGAGCGGCTTCCCGGACCGGGGTATCCGACTCGATGGTCGACGAGAGACTCTTTCCGAGCATGTTTTCCGTTGTCTTCCGTCCGAAGAAGTCCAGAAGGGTCGGTCCCATGTCGAGGGCCGGCTGAACCAAGGACTCGCGACGCGCGCCCTTTTTTCCACTCCGGGGATCCCAGACAAAGAAGGGGGTGTGAGAGACTTCCTCGTAGAACGGCTGCCAGCACTTTGCCCAACTGTCGTGCTCCGATAGCAGAAAGCCGTGATCGGTACACACGATGAGCATGGTGTCCCCCCAGAGACCGAGGGAGTCGAAGGCGTCGAGGACGTCCCCGAGTTTGGAATCGCACATGCTCAAGAGCGACGCGTACTCGTAGCGCAGGTGCTCGACTTCTTCCGGGGACTCCTTTACCCAGTCGTAGTAGGGCCAGTCGTTCAAGGGGCCTTCGTAGGCGAGGTAGTGCTCCGGGTAGCGGTCCTTGTAGGTTCGGTGAGAGGTGAAGGGCTCATGGGGATCGAAGGTCTCTATCTGGAGAAACCAGTCGTCGGCTTCGGCATTCCGATTCAAGAACTCGATGCCCGCCTTGACGGTTCGGGACTGGGGCTGAAGGTGCTCTTCGGCAATGAACTGACGGTTTACCCGGTCCTGCCGATCCATCGGCTTCGAGTCGGCGTTGCGCCCGGAGGCGTGCCCGGTCTCCGGATCTTCGACCTGGCCAATCCAGGGATCCCCCTCTTGGCCCCGAAAGAACTGCCAGGTGTCATACTGGGTGTGATAGTTCGAGCCCCCGGTTTCGAAGTAGTGATAATGATCGGTTATCAGGTGGCTCGTGACCCCCGCAGACCGCAGAATTCCCGTAAACGTATCGTCGTAGGGCTCCATGGGCCCCCAGGAGCGATGAAGAAAGTTGGGCCGACCGGTTAGAAGGTCTCGCCGCGCCGGCATGCAGGGCATCGAGCAGACATAGCTCTTGTCGAAGACGACGGTATGATCGGCAAGACGGGTAAAATTGGGTGCCTTTGTCCATTGGCATCCATAAGGCGGAAGCATGTGCCTGTTCAGAGAATCAAACATCAACATTACTGCGCGCACGGCCGTACCCCCAAGATTTTTCCCATGGCATGGGTATTTTGTGCTACCGTAGCACTAACAGGTCGCTCGGAACAATAAGTTGGTGATAGCGGGGAAATATTGACGCCATGAGGGCAAACACGGTTCTGTACAGCCTGAGCCGGCTCGACGACGAGGAGCGAACCGTCCTCCGTGTACTGGCCCTTGGAAGCAACGGCACCCGTGAGCACTTAATCGCGAGCTCTCCCTGGGGGCGCTCCAAGACCGACGCCATCGCCAAGCGTCTGACCGACCGCGGTATTCTCATCGTTGACGAAATAAAAAACGAGACGAAGGGTCGCTCCCGCTTTGTCTACTCCATCGTTGCCGGGCTGGGGTACGTCATAGGGGTCGAATTGATCCCCTCCGGCGATCGTATAAGCATTTCGGATCTAAACGGTCGCATCGTCGCCCAACGGGAGATGTCCGGCAGCATCGAGCTCTCGGACGTTGTCGAGTCGCTGGACCACAACCTATCTGCCATTCTCGACGACGTCGGGATTCCGTTGGAAAAGGTGGGGGCCCTCTGCATCGGCGTTCACGGGCTGGCGAACGAGCGCGAAGGAATCGTCCGGCGCTTCCTCTATCACGATGAAGAGGTCTCCATCCGCTTCGCCGATTATTTCCTGAAAGAGCGAGGTTGGCGCTCCTACATCGGCAGGCCGAAGCATCTGATCTGCCTCAAGGAGCACGCCAACAGCTACATCGCCGACCGAAAGACCTTCGTCAACGTAAACATCGGGTTCGGGGTGGGCTTGAGCATCTTTGTGCAGGGGGAATACTACCCCGGCTTCTCCGGATACTCCGGCGAATTCGGCCACGTCATCCTCCCCGGCCGAGAGGCACCCTGCTACTGCGGCAACCGGGGTTGTCTAAGAACCTTAGCGTCTTACAAGGGAATGTGTAACGAGGCGCTGAGCCGATTGGACGAGTTCCAACGAGAAGGGGTCTTTACCCCCCTCGAGAAAGAGCTTCTTCAGGACGCTAACTACGAAGTTGGGGCCGAACACCTCATCGAACACGCGGCGAAGCAGGAGAAGCTGAGCGTCCATCTGATGCAGGACATCGCGACTCATCTCGGTGAAACCCTTGCCTCGGTAGTCTCGATTCTGAACCCGGAGATCCTCATTATTCACAGCAATCTCATAAACGCAGGAGACTCCTTTACCGCGCCCCTGGATGCAGCTATTCGGAGAAACGCCCTCTCCCTCTCCTTGCGAGACCTTAGAATAGAGTACCTCGAGTGGCCACGGTTTGCGGTATCCGAAGGGGCCACCGTCCTTGCGCTGCAACGGCTTCTGGTGTAGATGCCCCTCCTCACCCCACTGGTACGACCAATATCTGGGCCCAGGGGCGAAAAATTTCTTTTGCGATCCGGGTATTCGTGCTAACATAGCGGGAAATGGCGGCGAAAACGGCGGTCTAAGTGCCGGTGTGGAAGCATACAGATCCGCCGCCTCGAGCTATTGATGCGAGGTTGCTGACTGTCGCAAGGCCAGTGCACGACATGCAGCTAACCTCAATTCTCGTGAGTAAGGAGGTGTTGGGATACCGTAAGTCTTAAACGACTACAGGATCATCATTCAACAACATGTTAAGGAGAAAAATATGACAAAGAAGAGCGTACTATCGCTTGCTATTCTGATGGTTGTCGCCATCTCCTTCGTCGGAGCCGCGGGACAAGCGGAAGCCGAGGGAGCCGAGGACTATCCGAACCGACCGATCACCCTTATTGTACCCTGGGCTCCCGGTGGAAGCACGGATGCCATGGCCCGGTCCCTCGGTGCCGTAGCAAAGCCCTACCTGGGCGTGGACTTGAACATCGTCAATCGTGACGGCGCCGGTGGAACCATTGCGACCACCGAGGTTATGGGTGCGAAGCCCGACGGCTATACCATCCAGATCAACGCCGTTGGTGTTATGACGACCCAGCCGGTCTTGCGGGATCTTACCTATTCCATCGACGACTTCGAGTACGTGGTTGGTCTTTCCTACGAGCCGATTGTTCTGGCGGTTAACACCTCCGGTGACTACCAGACGCTCGAAGAGCTGCAGAACGCGGACGAGACCATCCTTCTTGGTGCCAACGCCGTAGGAAGCCTCCCGTACATCGCGGCCCTCGACGCCATGTACCAGGCCGGTGTCGAAGCCGAAGCCGTCCCCATGAGCGGCGGTGGACCCTCCATCGCAGCCGTCCTCGGCAACCAGGTTCACGTCGGAGCCTTCCATCCCAACGAGGCGGTTCAGCACGTCGACAACGGCGACATGAAGTTCCTCTGCGTAGCCTCCCCCGAACGGGCCACCGAGTTCCCCGACGTCCCCTCCTGCTACGAGCTGGGAATGGAAGTCGACTACAGCGTCTGGAAATGGATTCAAACCCCTGCGGGTGTCGACCCCGAGATCATCGCCTTTCTCGCCGAGAAGTTCAGTGAGATGAAAGACGATCCTCAGTTCCAGCAATTTGCTAATAACAGCAAGCTGACCCTTATCGACATCCCCGGTGACGAAGTGCGGAGCAGGCTGGAGAGCCAGGCTGCGGCTACCAGCGAAGCCATTCATCAGATCGGAATCGAGTAGCTCTACCTATTCTTCCGAACTATTACAGAAAGCTATTGCGCAATACTCAGAGCATGAACCATGCTCTGAGTATTCTTTTAGCAAGGATCTGAGCATTATGGGTACCTACAAACGGGATATCGTCTGGGGAGCCTTCTTCCTCGCCCTAGCCATCTTTGTGTGGCTGGTCGTCCCCTACCAAATTCGCGATTCCGGGAGAACGGTTATGGGACCCCGATTCTTTCCGCGGGTCATATCCATCATTATGGCGACGGTTAGTATCGGTCTTATCATTAGCAATGTGGTTAAATACCAGAAGGCAAAGAAGAAGCAGGGAGCCGTGGAAGAGGGCGGTCGGAGGTTCGACGCCGGAGCCCTACGCTTGGAGCTGCGGGCCGTCGGCGTTTTTGCGATCATGGTCTTCTACGCCATTCTGATGCCTCGGATCGGCTTTATCATATCCTCGATAGTTGCCGGCGTGATCATCCTTTTTCTTCTGAATGCCCGGAAGTGGTACTACTACGTCATTATGCTGGCCGCCGTTTTCTTGATCTATTACGTCTTCAAGTTTCAACTGTACGTACAGTTGCCGTAATCGGCGAAGGGGTCGCATATGTTACTCCAAAACATTCTTACCGGTTTCCAGAATGTCCTGAACTTCAACGTCTTTCTCATGATCAACTTTGGACTGGTGCTGGGTATAATCTTTGGTGTGCTCCCCGGCCTGACCGCGACCATGGGGGTGGCCCTCTTTATGCCGCTTACCTTCGGCATGGATCCTATCCTCGGTATCACGATGCTCTTGGGAATCTACTGCGGCGGCATCTACGGTGGATCGGTTACCGCAAACCTTATCAAGACACCGGGAACCCCCGCCTCGGCCGCCACTATTCTCGACGGCTATCCCTTGGTTCAGCAGGGGCACGCCGGTAAGGCCCTGGACATGTCCCTGGTGGCCTCTGTGATCGCGGGCCTCTTCAGCGCGGTGATATTACTTCTGGTGGCTCCTCAACTCGCCCGGTTCGCCCTCAAGTTCGGGCCTCCGGAGTACTTCGCCCTCGCCATGTTCGGCCTGACGATAATTGCCAGCGTCGCGAGTAAGAACATCTTTAAAGGCGTAATCATGGGCGCCTTGGGTATGTACATTTCCATGATCGGTATGGACGAAATCGGAGGAATGCCCAGGCTGACCTTTGGCCATCCCTACCTGGCCGGGGGAATAAAACTGATCCCGGCCCTCATCGGGCTTTTTGCTATCTCCGAGATCCTGAACAAAGTCAGGATGGGGCAGTACAATATCAAAGAGTCTACGGAGTTCAAGAACGAAAGCATCACCTGGACCGAGCTCAAGGCCAGCCTGAGAACCATCTTCAAGTCGAGCGCCATCGGCACCTTTATCGGGGCGGTCCCCGGGACCGGCGCCGCGATCGCGTCGTTTTTGAGCTACAACGAGGCGATCCGCTCCTCGAAGACACCGGAGAAATTCGGCACCGGGCATCTCGACGGGGTCGCCGCGTCGGAAGCGGGGAACAACGGTGTAACCGGCGCCACGCTTATCCCGCTTCTTACCCTCGGTATACCCGGGGATACCGTCACCGCGGTTCTGCTTGGCGCTCTGTTGATGCAGGGGCTCCAGCCCGGGCCGGCGCTCTTTCGAGACCACGCGCCGGTCGTCTACACGATCATGGTCGCGCTTATTCTGGTTAACCTGTTTATGCTGCTCCAAGGGAAGCTCTTCGTCCGGGCCTTTGCCAACGTCACCAAGATTCCAGTCAATCTCTTGCTTCCGATCCTGCTGGTCCTCTGCGTAACCGGCGCCTATGCGGAGAACAACACGATGTTCGACGTCTGGATGATGTTTATCTTCGGCATTGTCGGGTACGTGCTTGTTCGAAACGACTTTCCGGTAACGCCCCTGCTTCTGGCCCGAATTCTCGGCCCCCTCGCGGAGGTCAGCATGCGCCAGTCGCTGATCATGTCCGGCGGAAGCTACGGAATTTTCTTTACCCGTCCGATCTGTCTGTTCTTCGTCGTCTTGGCGCTCCTCTCCATCGTGTTTGCGATTTTCAAGAAGACGCCGGAAATGACGGAATACTAGGGAGCCTGTTCTATGAAGATCTTTCTTTCCTCCCCAGCATTCTGTAAGCCGGCTATGGAGGGGATGGTCGAATACGTAAAGCAGTTCGCCGACGACGTGGTAGTAAACCCCTACGGTAGGACCCTCACGAAAGAGGAGATCCTAAAGCACTGGCGCGACGTGGACGGAATCGTTGCCGGCGTAGAGCCGTACACTCCGGACGTACTGGCAGAGGCTCCGAAGAGCCTTCGGGTTATTTCCCGCTACGGAACCGGTCACAACTCCGTGGACAGCCACGCCGCCGGGGAGCGGGGCATCAAAGTAACCAACACCCCCGGGGTAAACGCGGCGGCCGTAGCCGATCTTGCCCTGGGCCTGATCCTCGGGATAGCCAGGCGGATTCCCCAAACCCACGAGGCCCTCCGAAAGGGCAGTTGGAATCGCCATACGGGGGTGGAGCTGGCGGGCAAGGTCCTCGGGATCGTGGGTCTCGGGGCTATCGGAAAGGAAGTCGCTCTTCGGGCCCGGGGTTTTGGGATGAAGCTTGTCGCCTACGACCCCTTCTTCGACCATGAGTTCGCCAAGAAGGCCGGCGTGGCGGAGAGTAGCCTGGAGGAGCTCTTTCGGGGTGCCGACGTAGTAACTCTCCACGTACCCGTTACCGAGGAGACCCGGGGAATGGTCGACGCCGGACGCCTCAAGAGCATGAAGAACAGCGCTTTTCTCATCAATACCGCCCGGGGCGATCTTGTCCGGGAGAGCGACTTGTACCAGGCTCTGAAGGAGGGAGTCATAGCCGGTGCCGGTCTCGACGTCCTCGAGGAGGAACCCACCACCGACAGCCTCCTGTTTACCCTGGACAACGTGGTGGTTACTCCCCACATGGCGGGCCACACCAACGAGTCGGAAGAGCGCATGGCCAAGCTGAGCATCGACAATACCATTGCCGTTATTACCGGACAGGCGTGCAAGCACGTCGTCAATCTCGATTATTTACAATAGGACGGACACATGAGCAGCCTCAAAGAAAGACTCTCCCGCGGAGAAGCGCTGGTTGGAACTATGGTATCGCTTTTCGAGCGGCCCCAGATTGCCTGCATCATGAAGAGCGCAGGCTTCGACTTTTTTATCATCGACTGCGAGCACGGTCCCTTCGACTACAGCCACCTGGCGGGGATCCTTTTGACGGCGAGGGAGACCGGCCTGCCGGCGTTGGTCCGTGTCCCGGAGCCCCGCAGGGAGGTAATCCTGAAGAGCATGGAGATGGGTGCCCGGGGTCTGCTTTTGCCCAACACCGAGACCGTCGAGCAAGCGGAAGCCTTGGTCCGCTACTCGAAGTACGCGCCGGTCGGCCGGCGGGGTGTCGCCCTGATGCGGGAGCACACGGGTTTTCAGAAGCCCGACGACGTCGGCGCGTACATGAAACAGGCCAACGAGGAAAGCCTTTTGATGGTGCAGATCGAGTCGCCGACGGGGCTGGAGAACCTGGATCGGATCCTGGAGGTCCCCTACATCGACGTTGCCTTTATCGGGCCTGCGGACCTCTCGCAGAGTATGGGGATCTCCGGACAGCTGGATAGCCCGGCCTTTGTCGAAGCCCTGGAGGGTGTGATCAAGGCTGTCGAGAAACAGGGCAAGTTTGCGGGCATCCATCTGATGGACATCGAACGGATCAAGCAGTGGAAAGCCAAGGGTATGCGGTGCAACATGTACGGCTCCGATGTAACGCTGATGCTCACCGCGGCAAAGGCGGGGCTTACGGAGCTTCGGGCCTGATATGAGCGCCATCGACGAGCTTCTCGACCCCATTCCCATTCCCGCGCTTACCGAGGTTCGACAGTCCTTCGAAGACGCGCATCTTGAGTCCCCGGAACAAAGCACCCTCGAGCAGCTTGACCGCGCGGGCGCGTTGTCGGGCCTCCGTAGGGGGCAGAGTGTTGCCCTTGCGGTGGGTAGCAGGGGAGTCGCGGATTTGCCGGCGGTCGTCCGGGGAGTGGTCGCGGCGGTAAAGGAGGCGGGAGCTTCGCCCTTCGTGGTTCCGGCGATGGGCTCCCACGGTGGAGCCACTCCGGAAGGGCAGACCGAGATTCTTGCGGGTCTCGGCGTAACCGAAGAGTCGGTATCGGCGCCCATCCGGGCCACGATGGACACCGTTCAGGTTGGAACCTCCGAAGGGGGGCTTCCGGTACATATTGACCGCTACGCCGCTGAGGCGGACGGCATTATCCTTATCAACCGCATCCACCCGCATCCCGCCTACCGGGGCACCTACGAGAGCGGCTTGATGAAGATGATCGCCATCGGCCTGGGTAAGCTAAAAGGAGCGAACATCTGCCACGACCTCGGCTTCGGTGCGATGGACAAGAACATCGCCGACATCGCCAACAAGTGCCTATCGGTGACCAATATTATCTGCGGTGTCGCGGTTCTGGAAAATGCCTATCATCAGATCTACAGCGTGGAGGCAGTTCCGGGGGCGGATATTCCCAATCGAGAACGGGAGCTTCTCAAGCTCGCGATGGAGCTGGAGGCCCGGTTCTACTTCGACCAGATCGATGTGCTGATCATGGAGGAGATTGGAAAGAACATAGCAGGCTCCGGCTTCGACACCAATATCGTCGGACGCTACGGGACGCCCTTTATCAGCGGAGGACCGAGCGTTACCAAGATGTCGATCCTCGACGTAACCGAAGTCTCCCACGGTAACTGCATGGGGGTCGGCTTGGCCGATTTCACGACCCGGAGGCTCTTCGACAAGTTCGACTTCGAGAGCACCTATCCGAACTCTCTGACCGCGACGGTCCAGGGCGGCGTCAAGATTCCGATGGTTCTCAAGAACGATAAGCAAGCCATTCAGGCTGCCATAAAGAGCTGCAATATTCCCGACAAGACCAAGGTTAGGCTCGTCTGGCTCAAGAACACCTTGGAAATCGGGCGGATACGGGTTTCTGCGTCCCTCTTGGAAGAGGCGAAGGCCCACGAAAACATGGAAGTAGTCGGCACGCCGACGGATATCACTTTTGACGACGCGGGAAATGTCGTTTCATAAGGAGAGTACTATGGCACAAGAGCGGCCGAACATCGTCCTCATCATCACCGATCAGCAGCGTTACGACACCATTAACGCCCTCGGCTATCCCTACATGCACACCCCGAATCTGGATAGACTGGTCCGAGAAGGGGTCTCTTTTTCCCGGAACTACATTACGGCGGCCTCCTGCGCACCGGCTCGGGCGAGCCTTTTTAGCGGCTTCTATCCCCATACGACGGGTATCTACAAGAACGCCGACCTCTGGCGCCGCTCTTGGGTGGAGAACCTAGCCGCCGCCGGGTATCACTGCGCAAATGTCGGCAAAATGCACACCTTTCCCTACGAGACCCCCCTTGGTTTCCACGAGCGCTTCGTCGTGGAGAACAAGGACCGCTACTTAGAGGGGCGCTACTACTGGGACCGGTGGGATATGGCCTTACAGGCCCAGGGTCTGGTAAAGCAGCAGCGGGAGCTCTATCGCAAGCTTGACGACTACGGAGAGCGCCTCGGGGCCTTCGAGTGGAAACTGCCGCCGAAGACTCACTCCGACATGTTCGTCGGTGACACGGCGGTCTCCTGGATCCAAAACAAGCCGGACCAGCAGCCCTTCTTCCTGGAGGTCGGCTTTCCGGGACCTCATCCCCCCTACGACCCGGTACCCGAATACCTGGACTATTACAAGGATGTGGAGATCCCCATTCCGGAGGTAGCAGCAGAGCAGCTGGCAAACCAACCGGCGGCGCAGAAGGAGCTTATCGACCACAACACCAAGGTTGATCACGACTCGGTTGTCTGGTCGAAGAATCCGACGGAAGAGCAGCTGCGCCGGATGCGGAAATACTACTACGCGAACGTAACGATGATCGACGAGAAGATCGGCGAGATTCTCGGGGCCCTGGAATCCAAGGGCTACCTGGACAACACCATCGTGATTTTTATCTCGGATCACGGAGACTGTATGGGGGACCACGGACACATCCAGAAGTGGACGATGTACGAAGAGATCGTTCGTATGCCCATGATCGTCTGGGCTCCCGGCCGGTTCCCCGGCGGCCGCACGGTGGACGCGATGTGCCAGCAGTTCGATATTGCCCCGGTTATCCTCGAGGCGGCGGGCGCCGAAGCTCCGGAAGGGTGGGAGGCGCAGAACCTCACTCCCTTCCTTACCGGAGAAGGAGAGGGCCCGAGCCGTGACTATGTCTACGCGGAGCAGTCCGGCGACCACAATCTGACCGGCGCCAAATTCGTCACGATGATCCGGTCGGCGGATTGGAAGCTGGTGCACTATCTCGATCAGCCCGACGGCGAGCTCTACGACGAGGTTGTGGATCCCGAAGAGAAGAACAACCTCTGGTACTCGGAAGATCCCGCCCATGTCGCGAAAAAACAGGAGCTCTTGAGCGAGCTCTTAGCCTGGAGGATGCGGAGCGACTTGACCACCGCGGTTTGGACTTCGCCCTGGCGTTGAAGCCCCCGTCACTAAAGGTAAGAGGAGGTCTCCGATGGGCGATGGCCAGCAAAAACGGCCGAACATCATCTTTATTAACACCGACCAGCAGCGTTACGACACAATCGGCGCCCTGGGGTACCCCTACATGGAGACGCCTCGTCTCGACCGGCTGGTAGACGAGGCCGTAACCTTTACCCAGACCTTTATTACCGCCCCGTCGTGCGCGCCGTGCCGAGCCAGCCTCTTTACCGGTCTCTACTGCCATTCAAACGGCGTATTCGTGAACAACCGAGACCCCTGGCGTCACACCTGGGTCGAAGACCTGGCCGCCGCCGGCTACCATTGCGTCAATATCGGGAAGATGCACACCTCTCCTTGGAACACCCCCGCGGGATTCCACGAACGCTTCGTCGTTGAAAACAAGGACCGCTTCCGGGGGGACCGGTGGTTCTTCGACGAATGGGATAGGGGACTCAGAATCCGGGGATACGACAGACCGAAACGCGACGGCTACGCCGAATGGCCCGATTGGGAGGAGCGCCTCGGTGCCTACGAATGGCAGCTGCCGGCGGATCTCCACTCGGATAACTTCGTCGGTGATATGGCGCAGTGGTGGATCGAGGAACACGACAAACGTTGGTGGAAGAACACCGAGCAACTGGAAAAGCCGATCTTTCTGGAGATCGGGTTCGCGGGTCCCCATCCTCCCTACGATCCCGTTCCGGAATATATCGACAAGTACATCGATAAGGAGCTTCCGATCGTCGATCCTTCGGAATCCTCTCTCGAAGATCAGCCCCAGGGGCTCCGGGCACTCCGGAGAACCATGCTCGAGAACAACCCGGACTCCATACGTCACCTGGAGAATCCGACAAGGGAACAGAGACACCGGCAGCGGGCCTACTATCTTGCGAACGTGTCGATGATCGACACCCAGATCGGCCGGATTTTGGATACCCTCGAGCGCAAGGGCTACCTCGAGAACGCGGTGGTCATTTTTGCCTCGGATCACGGAGACAGCCTCGGGGACCACGGCCACAGCCAGAAGTGGAACATGTACGAAGAAGTGGTCCGGGTGCCCAACGTCTTTTGGAGCCCGAAGGCATTTCCGAAGGGCAAACGAGTCGACGAATTGGTCGAGCTCTTCGACATAGGGCCGACGATTCTCGAGCTTGCCGGGGTGGAGCCCCCTGAGTGGATGGAGGCAACTTCGTTACTCCCCTTGATTCGAGGCGATGAAGGCGCCCACGGGAAAGAGTACGTTTTTTCCGAGCACGCCCGGGACGACTACCTTCCGACCATCGATTTTATGACGATGGTCCGGAGCAAGGACTGGAAACTCGTGCACTTCGCGGGCGAGGCGGAAGGACAGCTTTTTGACCTTTCGAAGGACCCGGAGGAGCTCCACGACCTCTGGAGCGACCCGGGGCATTCGGAGAAGAAGAGTGAGCTTCTCGCCGCTTTGAGAGAATGGCTCGTCCGGAGTAACGTAGTGACCCATAGCTGGCCGAATCGCTGGCGTTGAGACATGGATAGAACGCGCCGGCCGAAAATCAGCCTGTTGGGACCCTTATCCGTTCGATCTGCTAACCCCCACGGGTGCAGAACTCTATTCGGTAAAAAAGAGGAGGAGAGAATATGTTTCGTATCCTAATCGGTTTCGTCATCGGCGCCGCGGCGGTCATCTTCGCAATCCAGAACACGGATGTCGCAACTTATACCTTCCTGGCCTGGGGCATCTCTGCTCCCGAGGCTCTGGTGGTAATCGTCTTATTCCTCGGAGGTATGGCGGCCGGCTGGCTGGTCTCCGGAATGGGACGCCTGACCCGCCGGAGGCGGTGAGGCCCTAATCTACTCCCCCGCAGTATCTTCTGAGTGAACCTTTTTGTAGAATAACCGGCAAAGCTAAAAGGATCCGGAGGACCATAGGTGGGAGACACCTCTGCACACAAGACGATTAAGACGCCATCCTTGGTCGAGAGCGTTCGCGAACACCTGATCGAAGACATCATGGAACGGCGTTACCTTCCGGGGCAGAAGCTCCCGGTTGTCGAAGTAGCGAGGCGTTACGGTGTAAGCGAAACACCGGTAAAGCAGGCGTTTAACCGTTTGGTTAGCGAAGGGATGCTCGAGGCCATTCCCCGGCGAGGCGTCGTTGTTCGCCACGTTTCCAGGGAAGAATCGCGGGAGCTCATGGAGGCCCGGCAGATGGTCTACGTCGCCACGGCCGGGGCGGCCATCGGGGTGCCGGACGGGGATCGTCCGGGCATGCGAGACCGATTGGAGCAGAACCTCGAAGAGCATCGAATACTACTGCAAGAGGTAAGCGACCGAATATCGATAGAGGTTTATTTGCGCTACGTCGCGATCGACCGGGCGTACCATTCTATCTACGTCGAGTGCGCCGGAAACCGCATTATCGAGCGTTTCTTTCACCAGCTCGCGAACCAATCCTACGGCTACGTTTCGCTTTCCGAGCGGATGGCGGACCGGGTGCGCCAAGCGTACAAGGACCACCTCGCGATTTTCGAGACCTGGTGGGCGAAGAACGAGCAGGCGATGATCGCCGCACTCAAGGAGCATAAAGAGGGTGCTATCCGCACCCTCGACGCCATTTTCGCGAAGGAACGCACTTAGCTGCGGCGCCCGGCAGGCAGGCTCAGTGAAACTTCGGTTCTTCACCGGGGACCGGAGAATTGTCGAAGCTACCCCGGGCGATTACTGCCTCTCGACCACCCTCCCGCTCCACGACCGCCGCCTGGTCTTCCCTGGCCCTCCGGTCGGCTTCCTCCGGATCCAGGATCGCCTTAAGCTCCGATTCGAGGCGGGCGAGGGTATCCGACTGTTCCGGTGAGCCGGCCAGATCCCGCTCTTCGGTCGGGTCGCTCTCGAGGTCGAAGAGTTGGTTGGGGGCATCCACGTAGTAGACCAGTTTGTACCGGCCCTGGAGGAGCATGTAGTAACCGCGACGGCTTCCAACGGCGTGGTATTCGCTAAAGATAACCCGGTCCTGTTTACCGCCTGCGGCCAACTCGAAGAGCGACTGACCCGGGAAAGACCCCTTCGCGGGGTCCTTGGCGCCGACCGCCTCGATGGTTGTAGGGTAGCAATCGATCAACGAAACCGGAGTCTCTACGACCTTACCCGCCGGTATGTCCGGCCCCGCCATGACGAGGGGAACCCCAACGGATTCCTCGTACATCGTGAACTTGCCGTAGAGTCCCCGGGCGCCCCGGTTCTCACCGTGGTCCGACGCATAGATGACGCGGGTATCGTCCAAATCTCCCAACTCTTCGAGGGTATCGAGAATCTTGCCGATCTGCCTGTCCATGTGCGTGCAGGCGCCGAGGTACGCGGCATTCAGGCGCCGGATGATGGCTTCGTCGAAAGGTTGACCGAAGTCGAAGAACTTTCGCATCGAGTTTAACTCCGGATGATCCGGCCACTGTTTGTGCTGCCACTGCGGTGGCATTGGAACCTGGTCTTCAGGATAGCGGTCGTAGAGCTCCGGAGGCGCGATGTAGGGTGGGTGAGGCAAGACAAAGCCGACGAAGAGCACCCAGGGACGCTCGTCGTTGGCGTGCTCACGAATCCAGGCGGCGGCACGCTCCCCGTTCGACGTGTCGTACCGGATGTAGGTGGAGTCGCCTGGGCCCGCCTCTTCGATGCCCGGCCGTTTGTGGCGTTGCGGGGGGGCGTCCCGGATACACCCGAGGACATCCCCCTTGGCCGCGACGACGTACAAGGGGTCTATTTCCTCGCTGAACCCGTTGTCGTCCCCGGCCTTACCCCGGAAATGAAGCTTGCCGATGGAGTCGACCCGATAGCCTTGGGACCGGATCGCGTGGTGCCAACTGGGTACCTCGCCGTCGTAGGGCTGGGCGTTGTCCCAATAACCGACTTGATGGACGTACCGGCCGGTCGCCAAGGAGGCTCTCGCGGGTATGCAAATCGGACAATTGGTGTAGGCCCTGTCGAACCGCGTCCCCCGTTCCGCTATCCGATCGATGTTAGGAGTGGGGTCCATCGGGTGTCCGTAGCAACCGCAGGCGTCACGGCTGTGCTCGTCGGACAGAATAAACACGAGATTCGCTGGTTTAACTGGCATGGTACCTCCCGGCTCTTTTCTATCGTTTGATCTATTGTGTGAACTCACGATTATAGATTTTAGATCTAGTTAGCGACAACAGTTTCCCACCACTTGCCCTTCTTGTCAAGTTTACTGGTCCGAACCTTGGTGATGGATGAATCACCAGGGAAACGAGGCCGGTA
>CAYPUT010000052.1:14216-17854 GCA_964413945.1 uncultured Spirochaetaceae bacterium | reverse complement strand
CGAGTAGCCGGCAGGTGCGCCGCCGGCGCACTGCGAACCGCGACTGTCGCGGCAATTTGGGCGAAATCCCTTGCCGCACGGCCGTTTCGCGCTTGCGGTCCGCGATAAGCTTTCACTGTTACTCGTTCCGGCACGAACGTTTCTCTCCCAATTGGTTTGGGAGCAACCGAACCGCTCACGACGTACCGATAATCGTTCCTTGTCGGAGCAGACAATATACAGTACCATTTATGTATGAAGATGATCACCATCAACGTGGAGGAAGCGACGTATCGGCGCTTTCAGGACGTCGCTTCCCGTACGTCCCGGAGCGCGTCTGAGCTCATCCGCGAGGCGATGAGGGACTACGCAGCGCGAACGATTCCCGAGGAGATGAGCATCTTCGACGGAGTCCCCGCATCAGTCGGAACGATCTACTCCCTCCCTTCCTCAGATGACGACCTGCTGGACGAGATGCTCCCGTGATCGGGATCGACACGTCGTTCCTCGTCGCTTTCGAGCTCCGTGAGCACCCACGGCACCGCTCCGCCCGCGGCGTGGCCGAGATTCGGAGAGAGGAAGGATTTGCCATGTCGACGCAGATACCCGCGGAGTTTCTGCACGTCGTCACCGACCCTCGGCGTTTCGCTTCTCCCCTCTCGATGGAAGACGGCCTGGAGCGGATCGATCGCTGGTGGCGCGCCCGGGAGGTGTGCATCCTCCCGACCGGCGATGCCGTCGGCCTGCGCTTTCTCGACCTGATGAGACAACACCGCCTCGGCCGCAAACGACTCCTCGACACTCTCCTCGCCGCAACCTACCTCGAGGCGGGAGTCCACGTGATCGTGACGACGGATGCGCGGGACTTCGGGCACATTGAGGGGCTTGGCGTGGTGCCGGTGTGAGGGCCGTCCTGACCTGGCGGTAGAGATCGTCTCTCCCGACAGCGGTTTTCGTGACCGGGTATGGTCGGAAGCTCCGCTTCCTGCTCGACTCCGGTAACACCGTTATGTGATCGCGATCATCGAGGATCCCGACGAACTCAGGAGGATTCTCCGGCATCCAGGATGCAGGGCCGGGCAGCTGCCGCAGGCTGCGACCAGGCTGGTCAAGATGGGCCGTTCACTATGTTTGATCGTGGTCGCGCAATGCAGGTACCACTACTAAGCACGCGGCAATACGACAATCTGGCCTCGGTCAAATACCCGCATATAACATGCGCAAATATTTCGATTTTCCGCATAGTTGTTGCGGTTTTTTTCGAAGGAGTTATACTGTCATTATGCATATTGCACGGTTGCTTGATCTGTCCACAGAGCTCGAGAATCGATCCGTATTCCTCTTTGGGCCACGGCAGACAGGTAAGACCACCTGGACCAAGGACCGTTTTCCAAAATGCGCTCGTTACAACTTGCTGCAAGGGGATACGTTCCTGCGGTTGACAGCGAATCCGGGAAGGCTTCGGCAGGAACTCGAGTCGGTTAATCCTTCCGCCGGCCCGGTAATCATCGACGAAATCCAGAAGTTGCCCGGTCTGCTTGATAGTGTTCACGACCTTATTGAGAGTCGCGGTTTTCGGTTTGTCCTGACGGGATCAAGTCCTATCAAGCTGCGACGAGCGGGCATCAATCTTCTCGGAGGACGGGCGAGAACGCGATATCTGTATCCGTTTGTGTCCGCCGAGGTTCCCGACTGGGACCTAGATAGGGCCCTCTTGTACGGCGGAATACCGTCGGTCTACCTGTCGGACGAACCGACCGAAGACCTCCATGCATACTGTGGAGACTACCTGCGCCAGGAGATCCAAGCTGAGGGGCTGGTGCGGGGAATTGAGCCGTTTTCCCGCTTTCTGCACGTTGCGGCGGCCTCCGCGAGCGAACAAGTGGTCTTTGAGCGCATTGCGAACGACGCGCAGGTACCTGCCCGCACAGTCCGCGAGTTTTACTCCATACTGCAAGACACGCTGATCGGATACATGCTCGAGCCGATTTCTCCGGCCAAATCTCCGAAACGCAAGCCGGTATCACACGGAAAGTTCTATTTCTTTGACAACGGTGTTTCCAACACGCTTGCCGGGATCCGCGCGCCGGCAAGAAAGAGCACGGAGTATGGCAAGGCGCTTGAACAGCTTGTCTTTTTGGAACTCCGCGCCTGGATGGGATACCGCCGTGACCGCCGGGAACTGGGCTTCTGGCGCACTCAGGACGGAGCCGAGGTGGACTTCCTCATTGAGACCGATCTAGCCGTCGAAGTGAAATCGAGCAGTACTCTCGCACCGGCAGATTTCAAGGGGCTAAGATGCCTCTCAGAAGAAACCACGTTCCGCCGCCGCATCATCGTCTGTCACGAGCCGGTGCGCCGCACCGTAGATGGAATAGAAGTATGGCCGGTGGAAGAGTTCCTGTCCGCGCTGTGGGGTGGCGCGCTTGGTTGATCGCGTCCAGGTCTTGCCGCTGACCGGCGTCGGAGGCGCAAGCAGCGTCATACGGCGAGACGGGTAAACGCCTTTGTCCGAAATGCTATCACGTGCTATCATTCAGGTGGGAGGCCATCTATGGCGGGACTGAGCGTTCGCAGAATCGACCAGCAAGTCTACGAGCGGCTGCGCAGTCGAGCGGCGCAGCACGGTGTATCTATGGAAGAGGAGGTTCGACGAATCCTTCGAGCCGCCGTCGGCGCGCCTGACCGGCTAGGCGATCTCGCAATCTCTCTGTTCGGTCGGCACGGCGTCGAACTCGAGATCCCACCGCGAGAGGTTAATGAGCCAACACGGTTTGATTGATGATACTGCTCGACACCAACGTTATTTCCGAAGTTATGAAACCACGACCCGACGTGCGCGTCGTCGACTGGATGAATGCGACTGCCTCGGACCTCCTCTTCGTATCGAGCGTCACGATAGCGGAGGTTCATTTCGGCCTCGAACTCCTTCCCGGCGGTGGTCGCCGGATGGATCTCGAGAGGAGATTCGAGCAGCTTATATCACGAGGGTTCGACGAGCGGATTGTCTCGTTCGACAAGCCCGCGGCTCGCGTCTATGGCACCCTCATGGCCCATCGGCGGAAAGCCGGAACACCCCTGGCGTCACTCGACGGACAGATCGCGTCGATCGCTCGGGTCCACGGTTTCGCCGTCGCTACGCGAAACACCGGGCACTTTGCTGACTGCGGGATCGAGCTCGTGAACCCCTTCGCCGCATTGTGAAAAGCTCGCGCGCTCGCCCGTATGGTAGACGCCGGGAACGTTGTGGGCCGCCTTGTGGAGAAATCGTCTCCGAGGTGAGGTCGAAAGGCGAAACGACCGGCTGGTTTGCACGATCTCGTCAGTCTCCGGTCCGGGCTACACGATAAGCTTCACGAGTGCAGGAATAGCGGAGACCAGATAGAGCGGCAGGCTGAGGATGTCTCCGTCGTAGTGCGGGTACCCGGAGTAGAGACGCACGCCCAGGGGCGAATGCTTCTCTTCGATGAACCGATGCATCGACCGGAGCGTACCGCTCTTGCCCGACTTGACCTCGACCGGGACGATCGAGGAACCGGCCGCGATCACGTAGTCGATTTCTGCCGAGCTCGATCTCGCGTCCCGCTCCCAGTAGTAAAGGCTCGGATCCTTCCATGACTCGTCCAGAAACAGGAGCTCCTGCCCGACGAACTGTTCGG
>CAYPUT010000052.1:0-14116 GCA_964413945.1 uncultured Spirochaetaceae bacterium | reverse complement strand
ACGAACTGTTCGGAAACGCCGCAGAGGCTGCCGGCGAGTCCCACATCGATGAACAGGAGCTTGAACTTCTCCCGGGACACCGAAGCTCCAAGAGGCAGGCCGGACGCGGCGGTCCGGTGGATCCTCCGGATCAGTCCCGCGGTGACGAGCAGGTCAATAGCGGCCTTCAGTTCCCGCGATCGGACGTCCGGGTCGATGTTCACGTACTTGATTCGTTTTCCGATCAGCGCAGGAACGGACGCGAAGACCTTCTCCAGATGGGGGTGCTTTGCCCGGGCGGCGAATCTCCCGAAGTCGCGACGAAATGTCTGCAGGAGTTCGTCCTGCACCCGGAAGCAGTCGGAAGGGTGCGCCGGATCGGCAAAATACGCGTTCAGGACACCAGGCATACCCCCGAGGAGCATGTAGAGCCGCAGCGATTCGAGCAGATCGTCGTGGACCGGTGCCGGAATGGCGCGTTCTCCGGTCACCAAATCGTCGATGCTTCTCACGGACCTGACAGCGTTCAGGTAGTCAGCCTGGTGTTCCTTTCCCGCCGCGCGCAGGAACTCACCGAAGGAGAGCGGGTACATGGTCAGAAACGACACGCGACCGACGGGCATTCGAAACGTGTCGGCCCTCAACGCGAACTCCAGGAGCGATCCTGCACCGATTACCGGGATGTCGGGTCGTTCCTCCCGGAAGTACCTTAACGAACGGAGCGCGTCTGGGCACTCCTGGATCTCATCCAGGAAGAGTAGCGTGCCGGACGACACCTTCTTCCCGGTCAGCAGTTCGATCGACGGGATGATCTTCTTCGGATCGGGGCTCGCGAAACACACCGAGTACTTCGGGTAGAGCTCGAAGTTCAGAACGACCAGATCGTCGAAATGTGCGCGTCCGAACTGCTCGATCGCCCACGACTTGCCAACCTGCCTCGCGCCGCGGACCAACAGCGGCTTCCGGTCCTTCATCCCCTTCCAGCGAAGTAAGTCTCTGGAAATGGCGCGAATCATACCCAATTTTAGCCAAATAATGGCTATAATACAACCCAATTTTAGCCACTACATCGTGCCCGGCGGGAAGCGGACGTCATCTGGAAGCTCTGCTTTCTGGACAGGCCGGTCTACCTCTTTCTCCTCAGGGAGTTCCAGTCTTCGGCCCAGGCAAGATAAGCCGATTGGTATGTGACCCTCCGCCGCAAGCAATCCAAAGCAATGGCAGACCAGTTGACGCCCGACAGCAAGAAACGGCCGTCGAACAGAGCGGGTTCGCTGTCGGTTGGCGCCATGGAACGCGTGAACCAGGCGATCGCGACACAGCCGGAAATTTGACGGATCCAAAGCAAGAGTGAAGTACTAGGACTTCTGTCCCCGTATTAGGGGGTGGAGGCCCGTATCGCAGACGATCACGACCGGCGCTACAAGTACCTCTTCTCTCACCCCGGGTTCGTCGAGGGGCTTCTTACCTCCTTCGTCGACGAGCCTTTCATTCGAGAGCTCGACTTTTCCACCCTCAAGCGGGTCAACGCCAGCTTCGTTTCCGAAGAGTTCGCCCGGCGGGAGGCGGACGTCATCTGGAAGCTCTCGTTTCAAGGTCGGCCCATCTACCTCTTTCTTCTAATCGAGTTTCAATCATCGGTGGACCAATGGATGGCTCTGCGATTCTTGCGCTACCTTGCGGAGTTCTACCAGTCGTTGGTGGCCGAAGGTCAGTCAGCGCCCCTCCCTGCGGTGTTTCCCCTCCTGCTCTACTCCGGTGAGCCCACGTGGACTGCCCCTCGGTCCGTTGGTGAGCTGATCGAGCCGGAGATCCCTGATGCCTTTATCCCTCAACTAGCCTACTACCCAATCCTGGTCAACGAGATTCCCGAAGCGACCCTCTTCCGCGTCCGCAACGCCGTCTCGGCGGTCTTCTACGTCGAAAACACCGATCCGGAGAAGCTCTCCGGGACACTCGACGAGCTTATGGCTATACTATCTGATGAAGCCCCGGAGCAGTTTGCGGTATTCGGACGGTGGATAAGCAACTATCTGGCCGGGACCACGGGTGCGAAGACCGTTACCAAAGCAATCCAAAGCGCCGGGGAGATAAAGAGTATGTTTGCAACCAAGCTTCAACAGTACGGTGAGCGACTCAAAGATGAGGCCCGACAGGAAGGACGTCAGGAAGGTCGACAGGAAGAGAAGCGCGAGACGGTCCGGGCCCTTAAGGAACAGGGCGTCGATGTCAAGGTCATCGCGAAGGCTACCGGGCTTTCGACTGAGGAGATTGAGGCCCTCCAGATCGACCAGTTTCCGCGGACCTAGCCCCCTTTGAGAGGAAAGCTTCGGCGGGCACTTGCGCCTGTTGATCCTTCCACCGGCCCGGCGATCATCCATGAAATAAAAGAGCTGCCCGGCCTGCTCGATGATATCTACACCTTATCGAAAGTCGCGGTTTTCGGTTTGCCCTGACGGAATCCAGCCCGATCAAGCTGCGACGAGTACACCTCTATCTGTTGATCGAGTCTCAGTGGTCGGCGGATGGCCCGCCGTTCGCGGCGAGTCAGTATCTGAATCACGTCCAGGTTGTGCCGCTCACCGGTTCCATCGGAACGCTCTATCCGAGGGAAGCCTATGTGACCTTCCGCCGCAGGCAATCCAAAGCCATGGCAGACCAGCTGAAGACGGTCAGCAAGAAACGGCTCTCGAACAGAGCGGGGTCGCTGTCGGCCGGCGACACGGAGCGGGTGAACCGGGCGATTCGACGTGAAAAATGCTGGGCGTCTAGTCGATTGAGTGCTTTCAGCATGAGTCGTATCATGAGGCTATGGAGGAATTTCAATTCACTGCCAACCCGATAAGAACTGAGCCCCAAGAACAAAACAGGTTTCGTTTTTGGGGTAAGATAGACGAATTGGACGGGCGGTTTCTGCGGGTAGTCACCCTGCAGGACAAGAGAACGATACACAACGCATTCCCCGACAGGAGGTTCCGACAATGAAAATAAACTACTACAAAGCTACCGACTCTCTCTATATATCTCTTTCCTCAAAACCCGGTGCGGACAGCATGGAAGTATCCGAAGGCATCGTTCTTGATTACGATGCCAACGGGAACCTCGTGGGTATTGATATCGACAATGCAAGCAATAAGGTCGATCTTAGGGAAGTAATTCTCGGGAAGATACCTTCGGACATCGAGACGGTAACAGCATGAGACTCGAGGCTTCGCAACACGTGGCTGGTCTCCCAGGCAATGACGCAGCGAAAGCCTTCCCGCACTCTGTGGGCCGCAGCCGCGCAGACAGGTAGATAGACCGCACCGAGACAACCTCATCGCCCTTGAAGTCCTGTCCCAGGGTGTGTTTGTGCTCCCGGGGAAAGCCCCTGGTGATCTCAATGAGCTTGCGGTTCAGCCCTTACACGGCCTGATAGACCGGAAGGTCACAATACAGCGCCGAAAGACGAGCCTCCGGCAGGGGGCTAACGCCTCCTGCACCTCTTGCCTCTCAGTTTTTCGGGGATAACAGGACCATTATGCCATAGACCGCCCGAGCCCTCAGTACGCCAGCACGCTCCCGAGCCACTTTTCGGTCTCTTCGACGTTCTCCCCGAGGCGCCCGGCGTAGTCGGCCACCTGGTCTTTCCCGAGCTTGCCGACACTCCAGTACTTGCTCTCCGGATGGCTGTAGTAGAAGCCGCTGACGCTGGCGCCGGGGATCATCATCCGGCTTTCGGTGAGGGTGATGCCGAGCTCCTCCGGCTTTAGCATCTTCCAGATGGCCTCCTTGTCCCGGTGGTCCGGGCACGGAGGGTAGCCCGGGGCCGGGCGGATCCCCTGGTACTGAATCTTGAGCATGCCTTCGACGTCGAGCTCTTCCTCCGGGGCGTAGCCCCAGATCTCTTTGCGCACCAGCAGATGGAGGTACTCGGCAAAGGCCTCGGCGAGACGGTCGGCGAGAATCTTTACGAGGATGCTCGAGTAGTCGTCGTTCTCCGCCTCGAACTCGGCGACCAGCTCCCCGACCCCTTCCCCGGCGGTTACGGCGAAGGCGCCGATGTAGTCGCGCTTGGCGGCCGGAGCCGCGGCCTTCGGCGCGATGTAGTCGCAGAGGCTCAAGTAGTAGGGCGTCTCCTTCTTCTCCTGCTGCTGCCGGAGGGTCGGGAGCTCGGCGAGGAGGGTCGACCGACTCTCGTCGGTGTAGATCTCGATCCGGTCGTCATCGGTGGAGGCCGCGGGAAAGATGCCGCAGACGCCGTGGGCCTTCACCCGTCCCTCGTCGATGATGCGCCGGAGCATGGTCTTCGCGTCGGCGTAGAGCTTGCGCACCTCCTCGCCGTACTTCGGGTCCTGGAGAAGGTCGGGCCACTTGCCGACGATGTCCCAGGCGACGAAGAAGTAGGCCCAGTCGATGTATTCGGCCAGGGTCGCTAAGGGGACGTCTCGCATCACCACCCGGCCGAGGGTGCCCGGCACCGGAGGCGTGTAATCCGCCCACCCGGGATCGAAACGCTTGGCCCGGACCTCCTGGAGAGGCAGAATCTCCCGGCCCCGGGTCTTGTCCCCCCGGGAGACCCGGACCTTCTCGTGACCCTCGGCGATATCGGCGATGTAGGCATCCCGGGCATCGGCGCTCAAGAGCTTGCTGACCACCCCGACGGCCCGGCTCGCGTCCTTTACGTGGACCACGGGGCCGGAGTACTCGGGATCTATCTTTACCGCGGTGTGAATCGGGCTCGTGGTGGCGCCGCCGATCAACAGGGGAACCGTAAAGCCCTGTTTCTCCATCTGCCGGGCGTTGTAGACCATCTCATCCAAGCTCGGGGTAATCAGCCCCGAGAGCCCGACGACGTCGACCTCCCGCTCCCGGGCCTCCCGGAGGATGTCCGCCGCGGGAACCATTACCCCGAGGTCGATCACCTCGTAGTTGTTGCACTGTAGCACCACTCCGACGATGTTCTTGCCGATGTCGTGGACATCCCCCTTTACGGTGGCCATGAGCACCCGGCCCTTCGCCCGGGCCTCCCCCTTCTGCTCCGCCTCGAGAAAGGGCAAGAGGTAGTTGACCGCGGTCTTCATTACCCGGGCGCTCTTGACCACCTGGGGGAGAAACATCTTGCCGCTTCCGAAGAGGTCTCCGACGACGTTCATGCCGTTCATCAGGGGCCCTTCGATAACCAGAAGCGCCTCGCCGAGCTCCTGCCGGGCGGCCTCGGTGTCTTCGTGGATATAGGTGGTGATGCCCTTTACCAGGGCGTGGCGGATGCGATCCTCCACCGGCGCCTCCCGCCAGGAGAGGTCCTCGACCCGGGCCATGCCCCCACCGGTTACCGTCTCCGCGAACTCGATCAGCCGGTCGGTGGCGTCCTCCCGACGGTCGAGGAGGACGTCCTCGACCCGTTCCAAGAGCTCCGGGTCTATGTCGTCGTAGACCGCGAGCTGCCCGGCGTTGACGATGCCCATGTCCATCCCGGCCCCGGTGCCGTGGTAGAGAAAGGCCGAATGCATCGCCTCGCGGACGGCGTCGTTCCCCCGGAAGGAGAAGCTGACGTTGCTCACGCCCCCGGAGACGTGGGCCCCTGGGAGGTGCTCCTTGATCCACCGGGTCGCCTCGAAGTAGTCGATGGCGTAACGGCGGTGCTCCTCGATACCCGTCGCGACGGCAAAGACGTTCGGGTCGAAGATAATGTCCTGCGGCGCGAAGCCGACCTCGTCGACGAGAATGTCGTAGCTGCGCTTGCAAATGGCGGTGCGCCGCTCCAAGGTGTCCGCCTGCCCCTCCTGGTCGAAGGCCATCACCACCACCGCGGCGCCGTATTTGCGAATCTCCTGCGCCTGACGCCGGAAGGGCTCCTCGCCCTCCTTCAGGCTGATAGAGTTGACCACTCCCCGGCCCTGGACACACCGAAGCCCCCCTTCGATTACCTCCCACTTGCTCGAGTCGACCATAACGGGCACCCGGGTAATGTCGGGCTCGCCGGCGACCAGATTCAGGAAGGTGGTCATCGCGGCGTAGCCGTCGAGCATGCCCTCGTCCATGTTAACATCGATAACTTGGGCACCCCCCTCGACTTGGTCCCGGGCGATGTCGAGGGCCTCGGCGTACTCGCCGTTCTTGATAAGCCGGGCGAACTTCCGGCTCCCGGCGACGTTGGTCCGCTCCCCGACGTTGATAAAGCCCCGGGTCTCGTCCATTACCAAGGGCTCTAAGCCGGAGAGCCGGGTGTGGCCCGGCACGTCGGGAATCGCCCGGGGCCTGCCTTCGGCCACCGCCTCGGCGATGGCCGCCAGGTGGGTCGGCGTGGTGCCGCAGCAGCCCCCGATAATGTTTACCAATCCGTCCTTCGCGTAGCCGCCCATAATCTTCGCCATGAACTCCGGGGTGTGATCGTACTCCCCGAGCTCGTTCGGAAGCCCAGCGTTCGGATGGGCGCTCACCGGGTACGGTGCCACCGCGGCAATGGCCGCGACGTGGTCCCGGAGCTGATCTGCACCGAGGGCGCAGTTTAAGCCGACGCTAAAGGGCTCGGCGTGGGCTACCGAATAGTAGAAGGCTTCCGGCGTCTGCCCGGTCAGGGTCCGTCCGCTGGCGTCGGTAATGGTGCCGGAGATCATAATCGGAACCCGGTAGCCGAGCTCGTCGAAGAGGGTAAGGAGGGCGTAGATAGCCGCCTTGGCGTTTAAGGTGTCGAAGATGGTCTCGATTAAGAGCAGATCCGCCCCGCCGTCGATAAGGCCCCGGGCCGCAAGGGCGTAGGTCGAGGCGAGCTCCTCGAAGGTGACGTTGCGCTTGCCGGGGTCGTTGACGTCCGGAGAGATGGAGAGGGTGCGGTTGGTGGGCCCTAAGACTCCGGTGACGAACTTCGGCGCCCCGAGGCGAGCGGCCGCGTCGTCCGCCGCGGCCCGGGCCACCCGCGCACCCTGAAGGTTCAGCTCGTAGACGATGCCCTCGAGGCCGTAGTCGCTCTGGCTGATGGTCGTAGCGTTAAAGGTGTTGGTCTCCACGATGTCCGCCCCGGCGTCGATCATCTGGGTGTGGACCTCGTAGATCATGTCCGGCCGGGTCAGCACCAGGAGGTCGTTGTCCCCCTTTAGCGGCTTCTCGGCCGCCGCGACCACCGAGAGGGCCGCCTCGAATTCGAAGAGCTCCGGGTGCTTGTGGGCACTCGAGCCACCGAAGGCCCGGCGCGCCTCCTCGATCCGCCGGCCCCGGAAGTCCTCCTCGTCGGGCCCCAGACCCTGGATCATGGTCCCCATGGCCCCGTCTAAGAGAACAACCCGCTCGGTAAGGAGCCCCCGGAGAGCCTCTATTCGCTGACTTCGATTCATAGAGGGTTACTATACTAAATCCGGCCGCCGGGGTCTTGGCGAAAGGGGCTTGCCGAAGAGCTTCGAAGATAATACTATAGTATTATGAAAAAACACATTAGTATTACAATTGATCCCAATGCGTACGAGCTTGCCCGCCGCCTCGCGGTGCAGGAGGATCGCTCGGTAAGCCAAGTATTCGAGCGGGCGATTGTCCTGGCGGCGGAGGCACGGCGCAACGAGCCCGGCGCGGGGATGCTCCCATCGACCCCGGGACGGTTGATAGGCAGCCTGAACCGAGGCGACGCCTACGGAGAACGGGTGTGATCCCAACGCTAATCGACACGAATGTGCTGATCTACGCAACGCTGGCGGACGACCCTCGGTACGCTCGGTCTCGGGAAATTGTTCTAGGCCCCGATGAGGCCTGGGGAAAGCGATTCGTCGCCACCCAAAATCTTGCGGAAATGTATCCGAACCTTACGGGCCCGAAGATGAGCCACCCCGACTCCCCGGATGAGGCCGCCGAGAAGGTCCGGGCCTTCGCTCGCCTCCCGCACCTGACCGTCCTACCGGTTACCCAGTCGGTCGTCCTGCGAGCCCTAACGCTCTGCGGGGAACACTCGGTTCGCCGTCAGCACTACTTCGACGCCCAGATCGTCGCCGTAATGCTCGAGCACGGTCTGGTCCGGATCTACACCGAAAACGTCGACGACTTCAAAGCCCTCACCGCCGGGACTCGAATCGAGGTTGTGAAGGCATTCGCCACCGAGACATAGGTTTTGGGCTTTGATCGCGGTTGGTTTTACTCAGCATTTTGAGTAAAATTACTTGGTATGTTGAGTAATTCGTCTAAGCCCTACGAACGGCCTCAGGCAGGCGAACTGCGCCGTCGCCTAAAGGAGCCCCGCCGCTTCATCCAGGTGGTGGCGGGGCCACGTCAGGTTGGCAAGACCACGCTATTGCTCCAGCTCGCGGATGAGATCGGCCCTGCGCTGAGGTACGCCAGCGCCGACGAGCCGACCTTGCGCGGCACGAAGTGGATTGAGCAGCAGTGGGAGGCCGCCCGTCTTACCGCCGGTGAAGTAGGCAAAATAGGAACAACACTCGCCCTCGACGAAATCCAGAAGATTCCGCATTGGTCCGAGACAGTTAAACGCCTCTGGGACGAAGACACCCGCCTGAAGACGCCTCTCGGGGTAGTGCTACTCGGCTCGGCGCCCCTCCTGATCGCTCGCGGCATGACGGAGAGCTTGGCCGGACGCTTCGAGCTCATCCACCTGCCGCACTGGTCTTTCGTGGAGATGCGCGACGCGTTCGGTTTCGATCTTAACCACTATCTGTTCTTTGGTGGCTACCCTGGCGCTGCGCCGTTGGCGGGTGAGCCGCAGCGATGGCGCCGCTACGTGACCGACAGTCTAATCGAGACATCGATCTCCCGCGATGTTTTACTGCTTACCCGGGTCGACAAGCCCGCTCTGCTTCGGCGGCTGTTCGAGCTTGCCTGCCGCTATTCCGGACAGATTCTTTCTTACACCAAAATGCTCGGACAGCTTCAGGACGCCGGCAACACGACCACGCTGGCGCATTATCTTGACCTGCTTGCCGGAGCAGGTATGGTCTGCGGACTGCAGAAATTCGCCGGGGACGCGGCGCGGAGCCGCGGCTCGAGCCCGAAACTACAGGCGCTGAACACGGCTCTGATTAGCGCAACGGCAGGTCTCTCCTTCGCCGAAGCGCGAAGCAACCATGAATACTGGGGCCGCCTGGTGGAATCCGCGGTCGGCTCGCATTTGGCCAACGCGGCTGCCTGCGGCGAATGCGAGCTATTCTACTGGCGGGAGCGTGGTGCCGAAGTCGATTTCGTGGTTCGCTCAGGTCGGCGCGTCGTCGCCATCGAAGTCAAGAGTGCGGCGGTGGGCAGGGCACGACCAGGCGCCGCCGCATTCGCCGATGCGTTCAAACCACACCGGACGTTATTGGTCGGGGCGAACGGCATCGCGCTCGAAGAGTTCCTTGCACGACCGATATCGCATTGGACTCAAGCATGAAGGCCTCACAGCCACTTCTTCCGACGGAAGTAGAAGAGCATGCCGACGGAAACAATCAGCATCAATAAGAGAGCTGCCGGGTAGCCGAAGCGCCAGCTGAGCTCCGGCATGTTCCAGGGGGATACCTCGGGGTTGAAGTTCATGCCGTAGATGCCGGCGATAAACGTCAGGGGAATAAAGATCGTCGCGATGATGGTGAGGACCTTCATCACCTTGTTCATCCGGTTGCTGACGCTCGACATGTAGAGATCCATCAACCCCGTAACGAGATCCCGGTAGGTCTCGACGGCGTCGATTACCTGGATCGTGTGGTCGTAGAGATCCCGGAGATAGAGACGGGTCGACTCTTCGAAGAGGACGTTTTCGGTGCGCTCTATAGAGCTAATCGCTTCCCGCAAGGGCCAGATGGCTCGCCGAATGCCGATCATCTCGGTTTTGAGACCATGAATGATCGCCGGGGATGCGCTATCGTCTTCCCGGACTACCAGGGACTCTTCGAGTTCCTCGAGACGTTCCCCAAGGTTTTCGAGTATGACAAAGTATCCGTCTACGATCGCATCGAGAAGGGCGTACGCCAGATAGTCCGCCCCAGCCCGACGGATTCGCCCCTTGTCCCCGAAAATTCGTTCCCGCACCGGATCGAGCACATCGCCCGCCCGTTCCTGAAACGATACGACGAACCCCTCACCGAGTATCAGACTCACTTGCTCGGAGGAAAGCTCTCCGTTGGCGGGATCTACGTAGATCATCCTTAGAATGACAGAGACGTAGCGGTCGTAGAACTCCGCTTTCGGGCGCTGCTGCGTGTTAAGGACGTCTTCGAGGACGAGAGGATGAACGCCGAAGACGTCTCCGACGGCCCGGACCACTTCGATGTCGTGGAGTCCGTCGATGTTAAGCCAGGTGACCGACGGCCGATCCTTGTAGTCTGCTGCTGCGGCGACGGTTTCGATGGGGATCTTCTCCGACCCTGAGCCGTCGTATTCAATAACCGTAAGCCTGACCTTATCTTGCTTCCGCTCCCCAAGATGCTCGAGGCTCCCAGGGGGCATTCCCGGTTTAATTCTTCTTCGGACGATGCGCATGCGGATAGTCTACCACGTGGGCGCCGGTGTTGCCCCGACGGAGGGAAACGCGTCATATTCGTTCCATGCCGAAAGCGAGGCGACGCCTTCCTGCGGCGCGCTTTTTCACGATTCTATCGCTGTTTCTTCTGCTCCCGGCGGTCAGGGCAATTGCCGCCGAGACGGGGCACGATTTCGAGCATCGCATGACCGTCCTGGCCCTCGAGATCGGCATCGTTCTCTTTGCAGGCTACCTCGGCGCCCGGGTCGCCCGGAGAATCGGGGTGCCGATTATCCTCGGGGAGGTCGTCGCGGGCATCTTGATTGGCCCCTACCTTCTCGGAAGCATGGCGCTCCCCGGATTCCCGGAGGGCCTGTTCCCCTACGTCGACAACGCCCTCTCGATCTCCCCGGAGCTCTACGGTTTCGCCGTCGTCGCCTCCGTGGTGCTTCTCTTTCTGATGGGGCTCCAGACGGATCTGCGCCTCTTCCTGCGCTTTGCCCTCGCAGGGAGCGTTGTGGGGCTCAGCGGCGCGGCAGTATCGGTGGCCGCAGGATTATCGGTAGGCGCCCTCATGCTCGGGGTGCCGCTGTCGGACCCCCGGGTCCTCTTCCTCGGAGTGGTGGCCATCGCAACCTCGGTTGATATTACCGGACGCATCTTGAGCGAGCGGAAAAAGATGGCAAGCCCGGAAGGGGTTACCATCCTCTCCGCCTCGGTCATCGAGGATGTGGTGGGCATCACCTTCCTCGCGATAATCCTGGGTATCGACGCCCTCCAGGCAACGTCGGAAAGCACCGCGGTGTGGCGGGAGATAACGGCCATAGCCGGCCGGGCCCTTGCCGTCTGGCTCGGATTTACTACCCTCGGCATCCTCTTCTCCCGGCAGATCAGCCGGGCGCTCAAGAGCGTAAAGAATCCGGCGCAGATCGCCGTTCTCTCCCTGGGTCTCGCCTTCATCCTGGCGGGCCTCTTCGAGACCGCGGGCCTGGCCATGATTATCGGCGCCTACGTCACCGGGCTCTCCCTGGCGAACACCGACATCGCCTACGTGGTCCAAGAGAAGATCGAAACCGTGCATCAGTTCTTCGACCCCATCTTCTTTACGGTCACCGGCATGCTGGTCAACGTCTTCGTCTTGGCTTCCGGGGAGGTCGCCCTCTACGGCCTCCTCTTCGGTCTCTTGGCCGTCGGCAGCAAGGTAGTCGGATGCGGGCTCCCGTCGTTGGCCCTGGGTTTCAACCGGGCAGGGGCAACCCGGATCGCCGCCGGGATGATTCCCCGGGGAGAGGTCGCCCTGGTCATCGCTTCTATCGGCCTCGCATCGGGCATTCTCGACGACCGGACCTTCGGCGTAGCCATCTTTATGACGCTCTTTACCACCCTCGTCGGTCCCCCGGTCTTCAACCGTCTGTTGAGGCAAGACGTTCGGACCACCCGGCAAGAGATCGTCGACGAAGCGACGGTTACCACCTACTTCGAATTCGGCTCCGAGGAGCTGACCAGGTTCCTCCTAACGGACGTAATCGGGATGATGCGAGAGGAGGAGTTCTTCGTAAATGCCTCCGAGGGAGCGGAGCACAAGATCTACCATATGCGTAAAGACGAGGTCTTTATCGCGATGAGCGTAACGCAGACGGCGCTGCACTTCGTGAGCCGCCCGGACCACGTGTCGCTTATCAACAACCTGGTTTACGAGGCGGTTGTCAGCCTCCAACAGAAGGTCGCCCACATCCGCAGCGTCGCGAAACCGACGGAGCTCCGGCGGGCGGCGGCGGCGGTAGATTCGTCGAACCGCGCAGCGGTCGACTGGCAGCGTTACCTACCGATCGAGTGCGTTCACCTTTCGATGGAGGCAAGGACGAAGGAAGAAGTGATTACCGAGCTGGTCAACTCCCTTGCGATCGCCGGGCGGATAACCGACACCCAGGAGGTCCTCGACGCGGTCCTCGAGCGGGAGAAGACGATGAGCACGGGTATGCAGCACGGCGTGGCGATCCCCCACGGCCGGTCCGACGCGGTGGCCCAACTCTCGGTGGCGCTGGGTCTCCTCCCAAAGGGTGTCGATTTCGATTCCCTCGACGGAAAGCCGACCCAGGTCGTGTTTCTCGAAGTCTCGCCGAAGGAGAATCCCGGACCTCACCTCCAAGTCTTGGCGGGAATTACCGCGATAGCCGGAAACGACGAGGCCCGGGAGCGCATGCTCCACATACGCTCCCGGCGGGAGCTTCTGGCATTCATGAGCGCCCAGAGCGGCTATCCCGCGGCCCGCCGGTCTACGAGCTCTTGATACAGCTCCAGCGTTTTCTTCGCGATAGCCTCCCAGCTGAAGTGCTCCGCAGCCCGCTTCCGCCCGGCGGCACCCATCCGGGCGGCGAGGGCGGGATCGCCGGCGATACGGTTAATAGCCGCCGCAAGGCCCCGGGAGAAGGCTTCCGGGTCCGTCGGGAAGAAGGTCCCCGGCTCGAGACGTAAGTCGACGAGAAGCCCCGTCTCCTCGGGGACCACGACTTCCGGAATGCCCCCGACCCTGGAGGCGACCACCGGTGTCTCGCAGGCCATCGCCTCTAAGTTGATGATGCCGAAGGGCTCGTAGACCGAGGGACAACAGAAGACCGTCGCGTGGGAGTAGAACTGGATTACCTCCTTCCGGCTTACCATCTCGTCGACCCAGACGATGCCCCTGCGCTTTTGCCGGGCCCCGGCGACGTGCTCCTCCATCTCCCGGGCAATGTGCTCGGTGTCCGGCGCCCCGGCCAAAAGCACGACCTGAATCTCGGGATCGATGTCGCCGATGGCATCAACAAGGTGGATAATGCCCTTCTGCCGGGTGATGCGCCCGACGAAGAGGACGTAGGGCTTCTTCGGGTCCACGCCCCGGCGCACGAGGGCGTCGGTGGCCTCCACGGGTTGGTACTCCTCGAGATCGATGCCGTTATGGATGATGTGAGTCTTCCCTTCGGCGGCGCCGAAGTGCTCGAAAATATCGTTCCGCGTCTCTTTGGAGACCGCGATAACCGCGTCGGCCCCCCCGATCGCGGTCCGCTCCATCCAGCTGCTCAGATGGTAAGCGGAGCCGAGCTGCTCTGCCTTCCAGGGGCGCAGGGGCTCCAAGGAGTGGGTCGTCAACAAGAAAGGGATGTCCCAGAGCTTGGCGGCGAGAAGCCCTCCCATTTGGGTGTACCAGGTGTGGCAGTGGACGACGTCGGCGTCGACGGTGTCCTTGGCCATCGCAAGGCTCTGGGAGAAGGCCCCCAGGGCGCCGGCAAAACGTGGGTCGGTGTTCCGCTTCATCTCCTCCCAGGGGGCGTACCCTCGGACCGTCAATTTGCCGTCGGTGTAATCCTGATCCCCGAAACAGCGCACCTCCACCGACACCAGCTTTGCCAGGGCCTTGCTCAAGTACTCGACATGGACCCCGGCCCCCCCGTAGACGTTGGGAGGGTATTCGTTGGTAAGGAGGAGAACCTTGTTGACCGTCATCCAGTCTATAATACGCGGAGATGCGGCAGGTGTACCACGGCGTGGGGCTTGGAAAGGAGGGATTATCGAGGGATAAGAGGATCTTGTATCGATAGAGACTCAGGCGGTACTATTGTCTTGTGCCCGAAGTCTCGAGATTCTTGGGAATCGTGATAGGGATCTTTCCACGGGAGCACCCGCCCCCACATTTCCACGCCGTGTATGGCGAGTATCAGGTTACCGTGGAGATCGACAGCGGTGTCGTGC